>NC_011772.1:267500-567500 GCF_000021305.1 Bacillus cereus G9842 | reverse complement strand
TGCATACAAAATAACCTTTTCTCGATATCGACTCAATATAACCTTCTGCAAGTAATTGTTCGTACGCTGCCTCTACTGTATTTTTACTTACTTGTAAATGTATCGCTAACTTTCGCTTAGCTGGTAATTTCGTAAAAGGTACAATCGATCCATCTTTAATTTCTTTTTTTATATACTCATACAATTGCACATATAATGCCTTTTTACTATTCACATTTAAATTAGGCGTTAATTCTAACATAATATCTGACCCCTTAATAAAACTAAAATCTGATACTTTTTACAGTACCAGAAGTTATATATAATTCCTTTTATCATGTCACACATAAAAAATCAAATACCGGAGAGGAGAAACATGATAATGAACAATGGTAGACGTATCGGACTTATTATGATTATTACAGGGGCTACATTATGGGGATTATCTGGTCCAATGATTCAGTGGCTATTTCAGCATACTAATGTATCCTCAATTGATTTTTTAACAATTCGCTTGTTGCTTGCAGGAATATTTATTTTGTCTTTCTTACTTACAAAGAAACAAAACATATTTCAAATTTGGAAACACCCTAGATATTCTATACAACTTATTATTTTCTCTATTCTCGGCATGCTCGGTGCACAATACGCCTTTATCGAAACGGTTCATATTAGTAACGCGGTCACAGCAACGCTATTTCAATTTCTAGGTCCTGTTCTTATTACCATGTATGTTGCATTTGAACAAAGAAAATTCCCTGCTTCTATGCAACTATTCGCAATTATAACTGCGCTAACAGGGACATACTTCATTATTACAAATGGCTCAATTGAAAATGTTGTTTTATCTAAAGAAGCTATTATTTTTGGACTATTAACAGCAATCGGATTTGCATTTTATACCCTCCATCCAGCTTCGCTTATTAAAGCATGCGGAACAACCATAGTAATTGGCTGGGGGATGTTAATCGGCGGCATCGCCCTGCTTATTTGTAATAGTTCGTTTGGATGGAGTCAGCTTTCACAAACCTTTACACCAAAAACTTTTTCTATGCTTATTCTTATCATTATAAGCGGCACTCTTTCTTTCCTTCTTTATATCGGTAGTCTGAAATATTTAGCCGCAACAGAAACAAGCATTTTATCTAGCATTGAACCCCTTGTAGCTGCCATCGTTTCAATCACTTGGCTAAATGAATCTTTTGGAACATATCAATTATTAGGCGGCGTATGTATCGTTCTGTCCGTTATTTTTTTGACGATGCCTCAAAAAGAAACCGAACCAACCTATACAACGGAACAAATATAAGGTGAAACTTTAATCAGTGTGGGTTTGTTCATCCCCCCCACAGATTATTAACCTACACCAATCGGGCTTTTACGGGATAAAAAATGTCAAAAGAGGTCGTACAAAACTTACGACCTCTTTTTATAATTTAAAGGAATTGTCCCGCCTTCTAGCAAATACAATTACACTAACAATAAAAACTAGGAGTGTGGCACCATGAAAAAAATCGGAACTATGCTACTTCTCTCCTTCCTCATCACTGGATGCACACAAGCACAACCTGATTCAAAAGTACCTAAAACAGAAGCTGTCACAACATCATCCACTCAAGTGAACGCACCTTCCTTCTTTCACCTTAGTGTTTTAAAAGATGTAAATTGGGAAGAAGCACCCTCATTCATAGACGGAAAAATACCTTTAAAAGGCATCGAAAAAAAAATCGCAATGGCTGATAGTCCTATTATCGCAAATGAACAAAATGAAATAATGTGGTACTTTCTAGATTCTGAAATACCAACTGGAAAATTGTCTATTATTGCGCTAAAACAAGGATCTGTAACTCCAACACCAGTACTCTTTCAAAAAGAAACTTCCAAACAAACTTGGACTACTTCAAATACAATCGATTCTACTACAAGCGAACTCCCTCTCGCTATGTCACTACCTTCATCTGGATTATGGTTATTAAATATATATGTGAATGAAAAATATTATGATCAGTTTGTAATCACCGCTGAGTAAAGTGACAAAAATAAACCACTTTCTTACAACAATGTAATTTCTACGTCATGTACTTCGATAGTTGAATTATCTCTCTTCTCTTATACTTAAAGTAAGAAATGAAACGAGGAGAGATGAGAGATGAAAAAAATGATAGAAGTGATCGTAGCAGTAACTGAGGTTTTAGTAAATGGTAAACAAGTTGCAATGGAATTAAATAAATAGTGAAGAAACATAAATAATTCTACACTTCTTCATTATTTTGATTTCTTATCTCAAAAAAGCAGTGCCTTTTTAGGCACTGCTTTTAGCTATTAATAACTTGTTATTTTCGTAATTTGCGCCACGCCTGAATCAATAGCTGCTTTCGCTACTGCTTCTGCAACACTTGGAACAACTCTTTTATCTAATGGATTCGGGATTACATAATTCGCATTACGTTCTTCGTCCGTAATGATGTTAGCGATCCCATATGCTGCCGCTAATTTCATCTCTTCTGTAATATCAGTCGCGCGCACATCTAACGCACCGCGGAATATTCCGGGAAACGCCAATACATTATTTACTTGATTCGCATAATCCGAGCGCCCAGTTCCTACTACAGCTGCCCCAGCCTCTAATGCATCCTCAGGGAAGATTTCTGGAATTGGATTCGCCATTGCAAACACAATTGCTTTCTCATTCATCGTCTGTACAAGTTCTTTCGTTAATACGTTAGGAGCAGATACGCCAATAAAAATATCAGCTTGGTGAATCGCTTCTTTTAACGTTCCACGCACATGTTCACGATTTGTCTTTTTTGAAACTTCAATTTGCGCTTCGTTCATCCATGTTTCACCTTCACAAACAATACCTTCTAAGCTAACTAATGTAATGTACTTTGCACCAGCCTTTAATAATAATTTTCCAATTGCAATTCCTGCCGAACCCGCACCGTTAATAACGATTTTTACATTATCCATTTGTTTGCTAACAACTTTTAATGCATTAATAACAGCTGCTAAAACGACAATAGCTGTTCCATGTTGATCATCATGGAATATAGGAATATTCGTTTCTTCTTTTAATCGTTTTTCAATTTCAAAACAACGTGGTGCTGCAATATCTTCTAAATTAATCCCTGCAAATGTAGGCTCTAAATTTTTTACAAGGGTAACGATTTCATCTACATCCGTTGTGCCTAAACATAATGGGAAAGCATCTACATTCGCAAACTTCTTAAACAAAATACTTTTTCCTTCCATAACAGGCATAGCCGCTTTTGGTCCAATGTTTCCTAAACCAAGTACCGCTGTTCCATCTGAGACAACCGCCACCATATTACCACGTGCTGTATAGTCATACACCGTTTCTTCATCTGCCGCAATTGCTTTACAAGACTCAGCTACACCTGGTGTATACGTCAGGCTTAAATCATCCGCTGAATTTACCTCCACTTTACTTGTAATTTCAATTTTCCCTACTAACTCTTTATGCAATAACAATGATCTTTCATTAATTTGATTTGCTAACATACTTATAATCTCCCCTTAATTTGACAAGCTAGCTATATGAATATAGCTAGCTTGTTTAATCATGAAAACATCTTTAATAATATTGTCGCTGTTACAACCATTGCTGCCCCGCCTAAACGAGTAGAAATTTGCGCGAACGGCATTAATTCCATACGATTTGAAGCCGATAAAATAGCGACATCTCCAGTTCCACCTAAACCGCTATGACATCCAGTTACAATCGCTGATTCAACTGGATACATTTTCATCACTTTCCCTACAAGAAAACCTGATGCTACCATTGTAAGAACAACCGATGCACACACAACAACATATCCTACTGAAAGAACTGCTGCTACGTCTTTTAACGGAATATATAGCAATCCTAATCCAACCATTAAAGGCCAAGTTAAATTTTTTGAAATAAATTTATATAAATGGAATGCTCCTTGCTCCATTTTCGCTGGCATTAATTTAAAGTATTTCACAAGTGCTGCTGAGAAAATCATAATGATTGCCCCAGGAATACCGATGAACTTAGAAGCAAATCCTCCGAAGATGAAGAACGTGCACGCAATTAATAAACCTGCTCCCATTAATGAGAAGTCAATTGGCTTCTCTGTATTTTGTTCTTTTAATAATTCTGCTTGATTGTCTGTTTTCACTAATACACCGTTACCACTAAGCTCTGGTTTCTTCTCACCTAAACGCTTCATATACCCTGCACTCACGATTGCGAACATATTTCCAATAATAGCTGCTGGAATAAGCTGCGATACAAATGTTGCTGATGATTCATTTAAAATGTCACTATAAGCTAGCGACAATGGTAAAATTCCTTCCCCGATACCACCACTCACAATTGGTACGATGATAAAGAAGAATGTCTGCTTCATTTCAAATCCAAATAGTGAACCGACCAATAATCCTACTGCTACAGAAGCTAACGTCCCTACTACTAAAGGAATAAACATACGAACGAAACCTTGTACTAACACTTTACGGTTCATTCCTAAAATACTTCCGACTACTAAACAAGAAATATATAGATATAAAAAGTTCGATTTTTTCATTAACATTGTCGCAGCTTCCATTGAAGCTGGATTCATCCAGTTAAAAAATACAAGTAATGATGGAATAAATAACGAAAGTATTGCTGGACCGCCGATATTTTTTAAAATTGGAATTCTCATCCCAATATCGCCTAAGAAAATCCCCATGATCATAATAACTGCAAATCCACCAATCATATCTGCTGGCAATTTATTATATACAGATGCCCCATAAATAATAGCAGCCAATACTACATATAACGGTAAAGGTATAACACCGATTTTTACATTCATAATTTTAGAAGCGAAAGATTCTCTTTGTACTTCATTTCCTTCAGAAAATGATACCGCTTCCACATTCTTTTGAATTCCCATATGGCACCCCCTCGTTTTCTTAATAACAATATTAAAACGCTTTCAATAGTAAAAATAGTTTTTGTAAGTTTTGTAATTGATTTTGTAATTAAAAAAAGTATAAGCGACTTATACTAAGTCGCTTATACGTAAAACTCTATTTTCTTTTGATCAACACATCTTAATTTACTTACAGGTCTTCCCACATGTTGGTACATCATTTCGTTTTCTAACACCCCAATGTCAGTCAAAAACATTACATATTTTCGAATAGAAACTCTTGAAATTCCAACTAATTGTGCCATTTCATCTGTTGTAAACACTCTTCCATTCAGCGACTCGATCTTCTGCCAAATTAATTGCAACGTTTGCTTCGTTAACCCTTTCGGAAGCTCTTTAGTGACAGTAGGCTCTCTTTTTTCTTTTTGTAAAATTAACGAATCTAATTCCGATTGACTAATTTTTTGTTGTTCTTTCATGAAAGTAAATTTTTCTCGATATATAGTTAATGCCTCTTTAAATCGTTCAAATGTAAATGGTTTAATTAAATAATCTACAACTCCATATTGTAATGCTTTTTTAATACTCCCCATATCATGTACAGCTGAAATCATCATTATATCGATTTCTTTTTCTTGGTTCCGGATATACATTAAAAGCTCAAACCCAGTCTCTTCAGGCATAAAAATATCAAGTAATACTAAATCCACTCGTGATGTCTCTAATACTTCTATCGCCGACTTTACTGAGTTAGCTGCTTGAACAAGTTCAAACCCTCCTACTTGCTCTAAATAGTGCGTATTTAACATTGCTACCATCGGGTCATCTTCTACAATTAAAACTTTAATCATATTTGCCTCTCATCCCTACCTTTAGGTATTTCAATTGTTATCGTTGTTCCCTTTCCTACTAATGAATGCATATGAATTTCCCCATTTATTCGCTGTATACTTTCTTTTACAAGATACAAACCATAACCCCGGTTATCTCCCTTTGTGGAATAACCTTTCGTAAATAATTCCTCTATTTCTTTTTCTTGTATACCTTTTCCCGTATCTTGTACTGTAATAGTTAATATATCCCCATGTTGTATCTCAATTTCAACTTGCTTCTTTTCACAATTCGTCACTGCTTCTAATGCATTATCAATTAAATTTCCGACAATCGTAATAAGTTCATGAGTAATACTTTCATCATCTATTTCCGGCATATAAGAATCTTCACTTATAATTAATTTTATATTTTTCTCTCTAGCATAGCTGAGCTTACCTAGTAAAAAACCAGCAAATACTGGACTTTTTATTCTTTTCATAACTCCACCAATTTCATATTGATGCTCTGATACCATACCGCTTATATACTTCTGTAATTCTTCATACTGTTTCATATGTGTAAGCCCTAATACGACATGCATCTTATTCATAAACTCATGAGATTGTGCCCGTAATGCTTCTGCATATAGTCTAATACCAGTTAGTTCCTCTGCTAGTTTTCTAATCTCTGTTTTATCACGAAATGTTGCAATTGCACCCACTATTTCTCCTTTTACATATAAAGGAACTCGATTCGTCACAATCGTAATTCCATAAATATTTTGTTCTTCGTTTAATTGTACTTCTCCCGTTTGCAATACTTCTTTTATACGTGAATTTGGCATATACAACTCAACATCTTTACCGATAAAATTTTCTTCAAGTCCACTTTTTTTAAATAGACGTTTTGCTTCATTATTAATTAACGTTACTCTAGCCTCTTTATCTACAGCAATGATCCCCTCCTTTACAGATTGTAGCATCGTATTTCTTTCTTCAAGAATTTTTGCTATCCTGTGCGGCTCAAGACCGAATAAACTTTTCTTGATATGTCTAGCTAGCAATATTGCTCCTATAATTCCGACTAATACTCCAACTCCGACACCAATATAAATGATATGTCTACTTTCCTTAACTCTCTCTTTTACATTATCTGCTGAAATACCAACGGCCACTGCTCCAAGTTGTTCACCTGTTTCAGAAAATATTGGTACAAACACTCGCATGGAAATACCTAAAGTTCCTTCTGCTAACGATACATGTTCTTTTCCTTTCAATGCAGGCCCTTCGTCCCCACCAATGAAATGACGACCTATTTTTTGAGGATCTGGATGAGATTTTCTTATTCCATCCATGTCCATAACTACAATAAATTGAACACCTGTGTTTTTTAATATCCTATTTGTATACGTTTGGATTGCAGGAGTATCCGCTTTCCCAACCAAGCCATTGATTACAATTGAATCATTCGCCACAATGTGTGCAATTGTTTTTGCTTTCTCTGCTTGGCTATCCTCCGTCGCCCGTTCTACATTATGACTAATTAATATATCTGTCACAAGTAAAGAAAAAATTACAACTGTACAAACTAACAATGTAATCGTTTTCCACAAATTCCATAGTCTTTTTCTTTTTTTCATCCCGTTAATGACTCCCCTAATTGCTGAATAGAAAAATAAGTAAGGTGATATTATTTTCACCTTACTTATCTGCTGTTATTATACTTTAAATTTACTAGTCATCGCTTGTAGTTCTTCGGCCATCCCAGCTAAGTTTTGCGAAGCTGAACTAATTTCCTCCATTGAATTAACCTGTTCTTCTGTTGAAGCCGCAACACTTTGCATACTAGCTGTATTTTCTTCTGCAGCCGCTGCAATTTCATCAATAGCATTTGTCACTTCATTTGCATCTCCAGCAATTCTCTTCGTTGTTTCTACCATTTGATTAACTTGAGAAACAATATGTGTAGTAGAACTTAAAATTTCCGTAAAACTTACTTTCGTTTTTGTTACAACATCAAGGCCTTGTTGAACTTCTCCATTCACATTATCCATTGCCTTAACAGTATGTTCAATATCCGCCTTAATTTCTGCAATTAAATTTGCAATCTCTCCAGATGACTCTCCTGATTGCTCTGCTAATTTTCTAACCTCATCTGCTACAATAGCAAATCCTCGACCCTGTTCACCTGCTCTTGCTGCTTCAATAGCCGCATTTAAAGCTAATAAGTTCGTTTGAGTAGCTATGTTTTGAATTGCTTCAGAAATAGCTCCTACTTGCTTTGATTTCTCATCAAGAAGTTTAATAATAGCATCTGACTCGGATACCGACCTAGAAATAGACTGCATTTGTTTTGCAGTTTGTTCAACTAAATCTTCTCCCTCTTCAGCTCTTTCTCTCGCATGTAATGAGGAAATAGAAATTGACTCTGCGCTTCCGGTTACATCTTGAATTGCTGTATTTACTTGTTGTAATGTAGCCGCACCTTCTTCAACACCTTGACTTTGTGATTCAGCCCCACCTGATACTTGTTCCATTGCAATTGTAATTTGATCTGTCGCATCATTTGCTTGCTGTACGCTCGCTGTTAACTCCTCAGCCGATGCCGCGACATGTTCTGCTGAAAAGCTAATTTGGGTAATAACATCTTGTAAAGACGTAGACATTTCATTAAATGAAGTCCCTAATTTCCCTATGTCATCCTTAGAATGGATTGTAATTTTCTCTGTTAAATCTCCCTTACTAATTTTATATGCTGATTCAGCTATTTTTCGTAATGGCCCTGTAATAGACCTTGTAATGAAATAAATTAATACACTACCAAATGCAATAGCGATAGCAATAACAATTAAAGTCTTATAAAACACTGGACTGGCAGCTTGGGTAATTTCTTCATCGAACATAACTCCAACTACTTTCCAGCCGTTTTTTTCATTTGTTGCAAAGATTAAATTCTTTTTATCATCTTGTTCTGTATAAGACACATTTCCTTGTTTATCTTCATAAATTGGTTTAACCCAAGGATCAGTAACTTTCGCACCTGGTTTTCTAGATGGATGACTAACAATTTGCTTATTTTGATCTAAAATAACTGCATAACCTTTTTCACCAATGTTAATCATTTTGGAAATTTTTAAGATGTTATCTAAATTTAAGTTAATTCCTATAACACCTTTACCATCTTTTACTTCTTTCGCAATGGTCACTACCATATTTTTTGTAGATGCTGATTGATATGGTGCAGTAACAATTACTTTCCCTTTATTTTCATGTGCTTCTTTATACCAAGATCTATCTGTTGGATTATACCCATCAGCCATTTGGATAAATGGTTCTCTTATAAACTTTCCCGTCTGCGTTCCAATATAAATACCTTCTACTTCTGGATGAAGCTTTATATATTGTGCTAACTTCGTTCTCACTATCTCTTCTTGTCCATTTGGATATGTATCCTCTGTTAAGATGTCTGCAAAATACGTCGCATCAACAAATTTCTCTTCTATATTTTGAGAAATAACAGTATTTAAAACTGAAATATTCTCCTTTGCTTTATCTGTCATTTGATGTTCAAAATTTGTTTTGGCAGTTTGATATGAAACACCACCGATAATAATTCCTGGTATAGTTAAAATAATAAAAAATGAAATGATTAATTTTTTCTTGATACTCATACATTTAACCCAGTTAAATATTTTTTGCATAATAAGCCTCCTTTATGTAATGTGGATACTTGTGTCATTTTATACAATTAACATACATAAAACAATATATAATGATAACATGTAATTTTTTCGTCAATTATGCATTTTTCCATATTCACTCCTTAATAAGGATTTTAATCATAAAATAAGAGAACTTTAGCATTATATATACTAAAGTTCTCTTATTTCTCAACAGCTTCTACTCTAAAAAATTTCTCTTATAATCTTCAATCTCTATCCTTCGCCTTATAGTCATCTTACTAAAACTCTTCATCCTAATTTATTTGGAGCTCTTTACATAACTAATTGCCTGACTCCCCATTTGCACCCATGCCTGTTCAAAGCTTTCTCTCGGTACTTTTACATCTAAGCTATCCTCAAGTGGATCTCGAATATATACAGATTCCTGATCATAACCAATAAGTACAATACAATGTTCATTATACGTAATAGAAACATCTCCACTATTTGTTTCCCATGTAGTAAATTCATCTTCATCTAATGGTGCAAATGTTGCATTCGTAATCATGACTACCGGTTTCCCTGCTTTTACACTCTTATAAATCTCTTCTATATTCTTCCCAGTTAAGTCTACAGCTTTATTAGGTAAATATTTTTCTGCTAACTGAAAAAGTGGCCCATGATATACACCATATCCTGATTCAGAGAATGTATAAATATTACCTACAAATCCTTCATTCGGATTCCCGCGCACACCATCGTCTATAAAATCAACTTTTTTTATTTCATTTGCTAATGTCATCTTATCCACTGAAACACCAGCGTATTGTAACATCATTGCTAAACTTGTCACTTCACAGCCTCTATCCAATTCTGGTAACTGCTGAATTAATGGAACATTTGATAAGATGACTTTTTCATCGTTATTACTAAACTCCGTTTCTTTTCCTCTTTGTATATTTGAGAATGTAAACTTCTCTACATACTTTGGAATTCCATTTGTATATACACTCCATATTGCTGCACCTAGTAAAGCTGTACATATATACCACTTCAATTTTCTTATCACTTTCACGCCCTTATTAATTCGTTAAATAAGAATAAAATGCGTCAGCATCCGTTCTAATCATCGGTACAAAATTTAGTTCTTTTCCTTTTTCAGGCTGATCTTTTTTTATCTTTTCCGCTAACTCTTGAATATTCATATTCATTTTATCCATATTAAGCTCATCTGCCATTTGTAGCACCTTTTGTTCATTAATTTCTTTTAATATTTGATATATATCTTTACCGTACAAATCAATATGATATTTTTTTGCTTCTTCCTGTACTTTTTGTTCGTACACTTCTTGTGCTAACTCTTCAATTTCTTTTCCTTTTTGAGAAATGTCTAACTTTCCTGCTTCTTCTCTTACTTTCGTTCCGTAGATTTCTTCCGCGATGTCTTCAATTTCTTTTCCATCTGTAGAAATGCCTAATTTATCTGCTTCATCTTTAATTTTAATCGTATTAATTTGAGTAATTAAATCTACAATTGATGTATTCTCTATAGATATACCTAGCTTTAACGCTTCTTGCTTTACTTTTGTTTCATAGATTTCTTCTGACAGCATCCCAACATCTTTTCCTTCAATCGAAATACCTAACTGCTCTGCTTCCCTTCCTACTTCTGTTTCATGAATTTCTTTTTCTAATGTAATTTGTTCTTTTCCTTCCGTTTCAATACCTAGTTCCTCTGCTTTTTCTTCTGTATGCACTGCATGTATCTTACCATTGTTCAATTGTTCTTTACTGCGCTGCGTGTAATCTGTCTTTCCTTTTTGTGTTTCAGAAGGAGAGGCACCCCCTAATATGCTTAAACTCATTACTCCAATAGTGAATACCGTCATCATTTTCTTTTTCAAAATTAATTCCTCCCTCTTACACTTTCTTTTTCAGCATTCCCATAATTTTTTTAATACTATACATACATCTCATCGCTGCTTGAGATAACATTATGATTGATAAAATCCACTCACATACACCTAGTCTCTTCTTCATGTAACGAACGTTCTTTATGCCATACATAATATAAATAGTTTCTTAACTTTCCCTTAAAAAAAAGACGACCTTGTAAAAACAAGATCGTCTTCTTACTTATATTTTTTGATTTTTAGGAAAAATCACTTCAAAACAAGTGCCATTTCCCCATCTGCTCTCTACTGATATTTTTCCATAATGCTTTTCTACAATCCAATTTGCGATTGAAAGACCTAATCCAGCTCCTTCTGACGTACTTCTTGCTTTATCCCCTTGATAAAAACGATCAAATAATTTCGGAATATCTTCTTCTTTCACTCCTATCCCGTCATCCTTCACCTGTATACGAATTGAACTACTCGTTTGCGTACAATCTATTTGAATATGCCCACCTTCGTTTGTATACTTCATCGCATTATCTAACAGTATGACCATCATTTGATGAATCCGCTCTCTATCCCCCATAAAAGATACACCACGTTCTACTTTTAGTATCATTTCTTTTTCCTGATAAGAAGCAATCTCTTTATATGGAGCTACTATTTCTTCTAACAATTTATCAAGTTCAAATGTTTTCTTATCCATCTCAATTTGATTAGAATCAGAACGTGCTAGCAATAATAAATTACTAACGAGTTTCGATAACCGCCTACATTCTTTTGAAATTGTAGAAATATCCATCGCTTTTTCTTCTATCGTAGCGGATGGTGATTGGAATAACACATCCGTTTTTGATTGAATAACTGCAAGCGGTGTCCTTAGTTCATGTGATGCATCAGAAACGAATTGCTGCTGTTTCTCCCATGAATTTTGAATAGGTACAAGTGCTCTGCCAGCTAGGAAAAAGCCGATACCTATCGCACAGAGGCTTCCTATGCTACAACCTATAACGAGGATTAAAAATAAAGTATTTAACATTCTTTCTTCCGCTGTTATATCTCGCACGATTTGAACTATTTCTCCATCTTTTTGAAGCGAAAATGCTCTAAAATATCGTCCTTGTACTTCAATATCTTGTAACTCCCCTAATTTTTTTGGAGAAAACTTTTCCAAATTCTCTTCAAAAATAGAACGGAATTTACGGTTATCGCCCTCTATTTTCACTATTTTCCCATTCCAAGTTATTCTAGTTACTCGCGGATCTCCAATCTGGATATTCTCTATGCGTTTTCTTGGTGGTATTTTAACATCTAATTTTTCTCTATACTGAGCCATCATTTTTATAGATTGATCCACTTCATTATAAATACGCTTATATGTGTATGAATAAATAATACTGCCTAATATACCTATTAATAGGATAAATACTAATGAATTCACTATAGTCAAACGAATGCGTGTCTTTTGAAACATACTTCCTTTTCTCATTGTTCTTTTAATATATATCCAATACCTCGAACGGTTTGAATATCTTTCTGATAACCGAATGGCTCTAATTTTTTACGTAAATGATGCACATACACTTCTACAATTGCTACTGTCGTATCTGAATCAAATCCCCAAACACGATCAAAAATTTGTTCACGCATTAAAATCTTCCCGCTATTTTGAATGAGATACTCTAGTAGCTCATATTGTTTCAATGTCAACTTAATACCTTGTCCATCTACTTGAACGTCTTTATCTTTTCCGAACAATTCAATCCCTTTATAGCGAATCGTTTGCTGCGTTGTTAAACTACCACTTCTGCGTAGTAAAGCGCGAATTCTCGCTTTTAATTCAGGGGCCTGAAATGGCTTAACGATATAGTCATCTCCACCAAAGTCCAATCCCTTCACCCGATCTTCTAAAGAATCTCTCGCTGTCAAAAACAGGACTGGTGTTTCAATCTTTTCATCACGTATTTTTTGAATCACTTCAAATCCGTCCATCCCTGGCATCATCACATCCAACAAAATTGCATCATATATATTTTGAAGCGCTAAAAACAATCCATCTTCTCCATTTATTGCCGTATCTACTTCAAATTCATCACACAAAATTTGTACGATAGACTCTAATAACGAAGTATTATCTTCTACTACAAGTAAGCGCATGCTCTCACCTTCCATCAAATAGTTCAATTCTATTTATTATTACATTTCTTCTCTTCATAACAAAAGAATGTAGTTATATTACGTAATTTCATTTTCAACTATTTCCTTCTAAAATTTTGAAATTTTATTATAAAAACTTTGTCTTAAATTTACCTTAATAAAAAATTGAAAGAAATAAGATTCCTCTTATCTCTTTCAATTTTTTATTACATATACCTTTTTACTTGGCAACTCCAAACAATTTAGCTGACCACCATACACAGCCCCGCCATCAATTCCAATAATACGATTACTACCAAAATACACTCCGCAATCCTCACTACTATGAAGCGTTTTTGTTTCCGTATGCCCAAATACAACAACCTTTTCACCGCTATATCCATTATGAAATTCATTACGGATCCACATTAACGTATATGGTTCAGATTCAGAAACTCGTTTCATCGGCTCAACCCCAGCATGTACAAATATATACTCTTCTGTTTCAATGTAATGATCTAATTCTTGAATAAACTTTATATGTTCCTCTAATACAGAAGATTGTAAAATCGGTTTTTGGAAGTCTTTCTCATTAACCACAATATCTTCTTCTAGAAATCCATAACTATATAATGTCTTATCTCCACCATTTCTTTTTACCCAATGGTTCCATGAACGTTCCTCATTTGTCGTTAACGCCTTAATCATCATATCTTCATGATTTCCTTTTAAAATGAGAGCTCCCTCTTCTTTCAATTCTTTTACCTTTTCAATTACAGCACGCGCATTTGGACCACGATCTACATAATCTCCCAGTAAGATTAATTGATCCTGTTTCGCATCATATTGAGCTTCTTTCAACAACTGTTCGAACTTTTCTATTTCTCCATGAATATCACTAATAACAAGAATTCTTTTCATATTATCCCCCCTCTTTCTAATTATAGTTCAAAACAACGGAAAATTCCGAATCTTAACCTTGAATTAAATTTATCTCGCATTAACGGGCAGTAAGACCCCCACCTCAAAATTCAGCAGAAGCAAAGAAGTTAGGTGGGGGTAGGGCTGCCCGTAAAAGCCCGATTGGTGAGGGCTAATAATCATTGGGGGATGAAGAAAAGCCCCATTGATTAAAGTTTCACTTTATTACAAACTAAACTATTATCCTTACAACAATGTAAGTCTCTTGTCATCCAATTCGATAGTTGTAATTACTGTATCTCCTTATACTGAGAGTAAGAAATGAAACAAAAAACAAGGAGAGATGAGAGATGAAAAAAGTAATGGAAGTTGTAGTAGCGATAGTAGAGGTTTTCGTAAATGGTAAACAAGTCGCAATGGAGTTGAATAAATAATGAAAAGGACAACATTCACTCTAGACCCTTTACTCATATAAAAGAGATAAGACTTCATCATTTCTTTGATCCCTTATCTCCCTATAAAGAAAGCCGTATCCCTTTTAAGGATACGGCTTTCTCTTATTTTTGACTCGTACGAGCTGAAATGCTAATTGCTCTATCTGTTGCTTTGGCAGCTTCATCTAACGCCTCTTTACTATTCTTTCCGTCATACATTGCTTCCAATGCTTTTACAACTGCATCTCGTGATTCTGGGAATACACTAATTAAAGCACCTTGTGTTGCTGGAGATTGCTTCGTCGCTTGCAGTTGATCTACTGTTACTTTCAACTGTGGATATTTTTCATATTGCTCTTTTACTAACGGCTCATTATATGCATCTGGATTAATTGAGAAATAGCCTGTTGCCGTATGCCATTTCGCTTGTACGTCTGGCTTCGTTAAATATTTCATAAAGTCCCAAGCACCTTGTTGCGTTTCTTCTGAAACCATATTCGTCATCCATAATGATGCGCCTCCAATGACAACACCATTTTGTTTCGAATCCTCTGGATATGGAATATATGAAACACCTACATTAAACTTAGATGCATCAATTAAATCACGAACACCTGCTGAAGAATCTAAATACATAGCAACTTGTCCAGACTGGAACGCAGCACGAATATCATCCCAACTTGCTCCATACTTTCCAAGTGCGCCAGCTTTATTTAAATCATCTAACATTCCAAATACTTTCTGTCCTTCTTTACCGTTAAATACCGCCTTCTTTGCAGCATCTTTACGGCCGTTTTCGTTATTTACATATAAAGCACCTTGTGTCGCTAACAACTCTTCAAAGAACCAACCATAGTTAAGCATGGAGAATCCATATTGTTTTACATTTCCGCCTTCTTTAATCGTTAACTTTTTCGCTGCTTCTTGTAATTCCGCATATGTTTTTGGAGCTTTCTCTGGATCTAAGCCCGCCTTTGCGAAAGCATCTTTATTATAAATTAATACTGGCGTAGATGAATTAAATGGCATAGAATACATTTTTCCATCAACTGAATAATAATTTGTAATTGCTTTTTCTAATTTTGACGTATCGTACTTATCTTTTTTTATCCAGCTATCAATTGGTGTGATTTTTTTGCTATCAATCATATATTTCGTTGTAATTTCACTCGATTGAACAAGAGCTGGCGCTTCTTTCGTTGCAGACATCGTTCTAAATTTCGTTAAAGACTCTTCATATGTCCCTTGGAACTCTGCCTTTATCTCGTATTTATTTTGCGACTTATTATAGTCTGCAACAAGACCCTCTAGTACTCCTTGTGTTTTTCCACCCATCGCATGCCAGAAGCGAATTACTGTTTTATCACCATTTTTTTCAACTGGTGCTACTTTTGCCTGTGCTTCAGGTTTTCCCTCTGTTTTACTATTTGAACAAGCGACACTAGATAATGCCATTGTTGCTACCATTAATAGAGCAGCACCTTTTTTTACTAGATTCATTTAAATCTCACCTTCTCTTAATTATTTAATTGCACCTTTTGTTAATCCTTGTTGTAATTGCTTTTGCCCTAAAAATAGTAAAATCAATGTTGGAATAACGATAACCGTAACACCGGCCATTACGCTTCCCCAATCAGTTGCAACTTCTTGAGACTGAAGCTGCTTCACACCGATTTGCACTGTTCTTACTTTTTCATCAGTGGTCACTAAAAGTGGCCATAAATACATATTCCATGTTGTTAAAAAGCTATATACTCCAAGCGTAATAAAACTCGTTTTACAATACGGAATTACAACGCTGAATAAAAACCTTACATTTCCAATCCCTTCAATAAACGCAGCTTCTTTTAGTTCATTCGGAAGTGTCATAAAATGTTGACGTAACAAGAAAATACCGAAAGCTGTTGCAAAAAACGGCACTGTCATCCCGGCGAAACTATTGATCCAGCCAAAGTTTTGAATCGTTAAAAAGTTAGGCACCATCGTTGCTTCCCACGGAATCAGCATCGTTGAAATAAACAGGAAGAAAATTAAGTTTCTCCCTTTAAACTGAAGAAAAACAAAAGCATAAGCTGCTAAACTTGATACGATAAGTTGTCCAATCATAACGACTGTCGATACAATTAAACTGTTATATAAGTATGTAAAAAGTGGTACTTTTTGAAAAATATTAATGAAATTATCAAAAGTAAACTGGGTCGGAAATAACCTTCTCATTTGAATATCGTCTGGTGTCATAAAACTTATTAAAAATGCATACAGTACAGGAAAAAATACCATTACTGCACTAATAATGAGCAGCATGTATAATAGGAAATTTTGTTTCCACTGTTTAACAATCATTTATAATGCACCTTTCTCTCAGCAAACTTAAATTGAAGTAATGTAGCAACGAAAATGAAAACAAATAATACCATCGCTTGTGCACTTGCTGTTCCAAATTGATGATTCACAAACGCCTCTTTGTAAATCGAGTACACAATCAAATTCGTTGCATCATTCGGTCCACCGTGCGTTAAAATATCAATTTGTCCAAAACTTTGGAACGCACTAATTAACGTTACGGTTACAATAAAGAATAAAGTTGGCGATAGCATCGGTAATGTAACACGGCGAAGCTTATATAAATAACTAGCACCATCTATAGATGCACTCTCATATAAAGACGTATCGATATTTTGTAAACCACCTAATATAACTAAAAATGCAAACCCTGTATTCACCCAAACTGTTGTAACTGATACAGAGAATAGTGCCCAGTCCGGACTCGTTAACCATGCGATTGCAGGAAGATTCATAGCGGCTAATATATTATTAAATAATCCTACACTTGGATGAAATAAAAATAGCCAAATCACTGCACTAGCAGCTACTGATATTCCCATCGTCGAAGAAAACAGAACTCGGAATAACCCAATACCTCTTACCTTTCCATTTGCAATCAATGCAAGAAACAAAGCAAATATAATACTCGTAGGCACTGTATATAAAACAAATAGTAAAGTTGATTTTATACTTTTGTAGAAGGCTGGATCAGAGAATAAATATTGATAATTTTCTAAGCCAACGAAAAGATTAGCTTCTCCATGTATATCGGTTAAATAAAAACTATAGTAAATCGTCCTAAACAATGGATAGAACAGAAAAATCGAAAATAGCAAAATAGATGGCGCCAAAAACAATAATCCTATTCTTAAATCTTTCGTTCTCCCCCATAATTTTTTCTTTTTTGACACCTTTGTTTGAACTGGTAACTTACTTACTTCGATCATTATTTCGCCACCACTTTCAACTCTTCTTCAGCTACCACTTTTAAGCGTTCATTCGTGTTTTCGTTAAAGAAGCATAACTTTTCTTGCGAGAATAATAATTTTACTTTGTCACCTTTGTTCAAGAGTAACTGTCCGATGACTTTCGCACTCCAAATTGTTCCATTTACCGCAAAGTTTAATATAGATTCATTCCCTAATACTTCTACAGATTGCAGCGTCACTTCTTGTCCTTCCTCAGACAGTGCAATATGCTCAGGACGCATGCCTATACGAATTATTCCTTCTGGTAATTGCTTTAACTGTCCAATAGATAATGGAATTTGCAATTTCCCTATATGTAATACACCTTTTTCTTTATCCACTTCTCCATCATTTATATTCATAGAAGGAGAACCTATAAAGCTTGCAACAAATTCGTTTGCTGGTTCGTTATATATGTCAAGTGGTGTTCCAACTTGCTGTATACTTCCTTTATTTAAAACCATAATACGATCTCCCATAGTCATCGCTTCTATTTGATCGTGGGTAACGTAAATCATCGTAATTCCTAATCGCTGCTGAATTTCTCTAATTTCAATTCTCATTTGCGCACGTAATTTCGCATCTAAATTCGAAAGTGGTTCATCCATTAAACAGATTGGTGCTTGACTCACGATCGCCCTAGCAAGCGCAACACGCTGTCTTTGTCCGCCTGATAATTGGCCTGGTTTCATTTTCACATACTCTTTCAGTCCTACCATTTCAATAGCTTCCATTAATCGCTTTTGTCGCTCTTCTTTTTGTACTTTTCTTACCTTAAGTCCAAATAAAATATTTTCTTCTACAGATAAGTGTGGATATAATGCATAATTTTGAAATACCATTGATAGATTACGGTCTTTCGGCTCTAGATCATTTGCAACACGTTCATTAATAATTAAATCTCCCGAAGAAATCTCTTCTAAGCCAGCGATCATTCGTAATAATGTGCTTTTCCCGCATCCCGAAGGTCCAACTAAAACAAAAAATTCGCCCTTCTTAATATGAACCGATACGCCTTTAACCGCTGTCTCTTCTGCATTTTTATATACCTTTGAAACATTTTTCAATTCAATCACAAGGTTGCACTCCTTTTTTCTTCATGTATCCATACTTCATAATGACTTGTTGAAATCGCACTTGCTCCTGCACGAATTGCAATTTCCGCATCTTCTCGCGTTTGAATCAGCCCGCCTGCAATAATAGGAAACTCTATTTCCTCTGCTAGCTGTTTAATTATAGAAGGCATAATCCCCGGCATAATCTCTACTGCATTTGGTTTAGTCGTTTTACAATTTTCAATTGATTTAGTAAGGGATAAAGTATCTACAATAAAAATACGTTGAATTGTTTTCAATCCAATTTTATTAGCATTTCGAATTGTCGAACCCTTTGTTGAAATAATACCTTGTGCCCCGATAACATCTTCAATATACAAAAGTGCTTCCTCTGTATTCGTATTTAAGCCTTGTATAAAATCACAATGAAGAAATACATCATGTCCATGTTTCTGCAATTCATATACACGCTCTGGTAATTCCAGCATTGAACCAGTCATAAGAAAAACTGTTTTCGGCAATTTTTTGTATGCTTTGTATCCTTTCCAATCCTTTATCATCGCAATATAAGGTTCTTTAAACATTCATTCCACCTAACTGTTCTATTTTTATCCAAACTAAAAACACCTACTTACATAGAACGCCTTTCTCCTTATTTGAACTCTAGAGAATAGAGCACACCTAAGAAAGTGGCACATTATATGTAAGTGGGTGTTCTCAAATGTTCTCTACCCTAGTTATTTTGTTACCTTTACTATATTACGCATTTATTAAGTCAGTTTTGATAGATTGTTAATTAGGTGTTAACCGAATGTTAATATTCACCATATCACTATTTACATTAATCTAGATATTAAAATATAAACAAATAGAACGAAACAATACTTAAAATTCAATCAATATGTAAATTCATTCCATAGTTAATTAGTTTTAGTTTTCTCGCAACTGCTTGTGAAGCATAATTATCCCAAGAAGTACTATAAAGTGGAATGCGTTTTTCTTCTTGTAATGATATCGCCCAGGCTGTAACAACATCAGTACCATATCCGTTCCCTTGAAACTCCGCTAAAGTTTCCACACTTGCCTCAGCAGCTACGGGCGTACTTCTGGCACTCCAACAAACAGAAACTACCTTTTCATTTTTTACAATTGCAAAATAAGGTTTCCTCCATTCCATCTGTTCTATTAGATTAGGAAAATTTTCTCGCAAAAGCTCTCTATTCTTCTCAGTTATTTGTATTGTTCTAGTCGGCTTATGTAAATTACTATGAAACATGAAAGCAGGACCCATCCAAATATTTTTCACTGTTCTTTCTTCATTTAATACATTAATAATCTTTGCTATCTCTATATGCTTTGAAGGTTCTTGAATTAACTTCTCAATCTTACTTACCGTTTCATCATCCACATTACAATGATATCTCGTTATACTCCCTTCACGAGTTCTGCCAAGAAAAAAACGTGGTGCTTTCGGATTTCCTTGTTCATTTACATATTTCATTTTTCCGACTTGATTATGAACAAACAAAACCTCTACCTGAATTACTATTAAATCAAGTTCTGAGAGCCTCATTTTTATCCTCCTTATTTACTCCATATACCATCCATTCATAATCTATTTTTCATGTTCAAAACAAAAATCCCATTCAAATACACATTACTGAATCCATCATACTAACTGATTTCTTCATTCTGTCTATCTAAATGGGATTATTTTTCGTTTTTTACTCTACTGGTTGTTGTGGCTGTACTACTTCATTTGCTCCAGCTACCCTCAACATATTTACAATATCTTTAAAACCTCTTTTTTCAGCGTATTGCAGTGGCGTCAGATGTTCCTTGTTAGCCATATTTACATCTGCACCGTGATCAATAAGCAATTGAATTACTTTCTTATGGTTTTCACTACCATTTCCTAATACAATTGCTTCTAATAGCGCTGTTCCACCACGTTCATTTTTATAATTCACATCAATATCTGTATGCTCTAATAATTCTTTAACAACCTCTACATGGCCACGCTCAGATGCAGAAATAAGTGCTGTTCCACCTGACTTAGTCGTTTCTTTCGTATTAACTCCTGCATTAATTAATACTTTTACAATATCCGTATATCCTTCTCTACTTGCATAAAGAAGTGGATTACTTTTTTTCTCATCTTTAATTTCAATATTAGCACCTGCACCAATTAATGCTTTAACTGTCTCTACATGATTTTGGTACGTCGCTGCAAGGACAGGCGTTTCTCCGTTGTCACCTTCTACGTTTATATTCGCTCCATCCTGAATCAACTTCATAGCTGTCTCTGTGTCTCCAAGAGTAGCTGAAAGTAACAACTGTTTGTCCATTAAATTTATACTTTTCTCTTCTTTAGATTCTTCCTGTTCTTTATGCTTCTCTTTTTTCTTTTCATTTTTCACATGAACCGGTTTCGATTCTGGTTCTTCTTGCTTATCGCAAGCCACTACCGTCATTAAAAGTCCTAATAAAATACATAATAAAATTTTTTGTTTTCTCACAACTACAGCTCCTATGAAAGATAATGTTTTCTTAACCATTCCTCCATCACATACAATAACTCTTCTTGAGTACATTTATCCATAAGCCCTTTAGATTCCTTCTTTAATCGGATTATCTTAAGCTTATACTATGTTTCTCAACCTATTGAAATGATACGCCTGATGGCCCCATCATTAACATTATGAAGCAATTAGTTTAGCACGTTTTTACCGCATTTGTATACATTTCTAAAAAGTACATAAAGTGAAACTTTAATTAGTGGGGGTTTTGTTCATCCACCACTAATTATTAGCCCACACCAATCGGGCTTTTACGGGCAGTTGATCTCCACCTAAATTCTTTGCTTTCACTAAATTTTGAGGTGGGGATCTTACTGCCCGTTAATGCGGGATAAATGATTGCTTTAGGTTACTATATTCCATTGTAACCGTTCTTCTAAAAATTTTACACCTTTTCTATATTTGCACCTGAGTAATAATAGAAAAAGACAACTATATAGTTGTCTTTTTCTATTATTAATGATGTCCACCATGATTTCCTGCTTTCGGTTTCCCCATCATCTCTTTATTCATTTCCCATTTATGCTCTGCTAACTCTTTATACGAAAGAACTTTGCCCTTATAGTTAGATACAAAGCTCTCTGCATCTTTTTTATTTTTAAATGAAATGACATTATAAGCCATCGGTGTCGTTATTGTTTTATCATATACGTAAGTAGCGTCTTCTAACGAAATCCAATCTTTCGAATCATAATCTCGAACAAATTTCTCTTTCGTCTTTTCATCTGAGTTGATCTCCATCCATTTATACATACAACCGATATCATCAAACTTTAACGCTTTTCCATTTTCTAAAATAATTTCTGTTGCAAATTGATTATCTGTTACCCCAATTTGACAAATATCACATTTATCATGTTTCTCATCAATGGCAACAGCTGCTGTTTCCTTTTTCCCACACCCGACTACTGTAAATATGAAACATAAACATATAGCAAGTACAACATATTTTACTTTCATCAATATTCCTCCCTAGAAACCGTATACTTCACGAAAAGAATACCAAAAGGTTGTGTGAGATTTGTGAAAAAACAATGTGCTTTTTGTAATATAGGAAACAAAAAAAGATGTGTAGTTATTTCTACACATCTCTCATCACTCGCAGCCTGTAATTAACAAATCATCTTCTAACTTAACTAATAATGTATCCGCACTAATTTCCTGTCCAACTTCTACATTTACCAATCTTATATTTCCACTAATCCCGACTGCAATTTTTTTTAGCTCACCGTCATTTTTTCGGATCATCAGTAATTTTTCCCATTCATATACGTAAGAAGATTCATTAATAAAAATCTCCTCTACTTTTCCTTCATAAGAGCTATAAATCTCTTCAATTCTCGTTTTCATATAACATCTACTCCCTATTTCACACTTCACTATTTTCATCTTATTCTACCATTCTTACGAGGAACAGCTTACTTTTTAAAAATTCAAATTAACTACCGTGAACAAAATGAACAAAATAAAAATTATGCTTCTAATGATGTTATTTTTCAAATTATTTACCATTTGAATAGATGCTTTTATTATAAATAAAAAACCTTTTTCTGAATTTTTATTCTATTTTGAAAGCGCAATCATTCTTTTGAGGGGGAAATTACATGTTAGCACTACTTGGATTTGCGATGGTATTTGTCTTTATGTTTTTAATTATGACGAAACGTATGTCAGCGCTAGTAGCATTAATATTAATTCCGAGTGTTTTTGCATTAATTGGCGGATTCTATGCCAATATGGGGCCTATGATGTTAGAGGGAATTCAAAAATTAGCACCTACTGGTATTATGCTTATGTTCGCTATTTTATATTTTGGGATTATGATTGATAGCGGTTTATTCGATCCTGTCATTAGTAAGATTTTAAAATTTGTAAAAGGAGATCCTTTAAAAATCGTTGTCGGAACGGCTATATTGACTATTATCGTTTCTCTAGATGGTGACGGTACAACAACATACATGATTACAGTTTCCGCAATGTATCCACTATATAAGCGCCTTGGAATGAACCCCCTCATATTAGCTGGAGTTGTTATGTTAGGGGCGGGGGTAACAAATCTTACACCTTGGGGTGGACCCACAGCTCGTGTTATGAGCGCACTTGGGCTTGATGCTTCCGAATTATTTACACCTCTTATTCCAGGAATGATTACTGGTGCAATTTGGGTTGTTTTCGTTGCCTACTATCTTGGAAAAAAAGAAAGAAAACGTTTAGGAATTATGGATGTACAGTATTTAAAACAAATGCAAACAATGGATGAGCAAGCTGCAACTGTCGAAGCCGCAGTACATAAACGTCCTAAACTTCTATGGATTAACTTTTTATTAACCGCTACATTACTTGTCTGTCTCATACTAGAAGTTATGCCGTTACCTGTTTTATTTACAGTCGCTTTTGCTATTGCTGTTATGATTAACTATCCAAACTTAGAACAACAGAAAGAACGTATTGCTTCTCATGCAGGGAATGTATTAGCAGTTGTTTCTCTCGTATTTGCTGCCGGTATTTTCACTGGTATTTTATCCGGAACAAAAATGGTAGATGCGATGGCTAACAGTGTAGTAACTCTTATACCAGATGTACTTGGACCACAATTGCCAATTATTACAGCTCTTCTTAGTATGCCATTCACATTTTTCATGTCTAATGATGCATTTTACTTCGGGGTATTACCTATTTTGACGAAAGCTGCTGCTACTTACGGAATTAGTGCAGCTGAAATGGGACGCGCTTCCTTACTTGGGCAACCCGTTCACTTATTAAGTCCTCTTGTCGCTTCCACTTATTTATTGGTCGGAATGGCCAAAGTTGATTTCGGTGAACATCAACGCTTCACTTTATTGTGGGCCGTTGGAACGACAATGGTTATGTTAATTACCGGAATTGTAATTGGGATTATTCCAATATAAGATGCAAAAAAAACAGTAGAAGAAATAAAATCCTCTACTGTTTTTTATTATGAAGAAGCAAGAAAATAACGTCTCTCCGGTCTCCCAACACTTCCATATATTAGCTCTGCGTGGACTTTCTTCCCAGATATCAAATACTCTAAATAGCGCCTTGCCGTTGATCGGCTTACTCCAATCATTGAGCTTAACATTTCTGCTGTAATCCCTTCTTCATTAACTGTTAACATATGCTTTTTTACTTTCGCTAAAGTATAAGGATCTATCCCTTTCGGGGCATATTCTATTTGATCTCCCTTCACACCTCTTTGAGACCATAAATATTCAATTTGTTCCGTAGATAATTGATTGTTCTTCTTTAACTGTATAATCTTTTTTTGATAGCCTTCTAGACTTGCTTTAAATCGATCAAACATTAGTGGCTTTACGATATAATCTGTTACTCCGCCCCGCAGGGCGTGCCTCACTACATCTGTTTCCGATGCCGCTGTAATCATAATGATATCTGTATCGTGCAAATGATTCCTAATATATGTGACAAGTTCCGTTCCCTGCATATCAGGTAAGTACACATCTAATAACACGAGCTGTGGCTTCACAAGCTCTAGCCATTCTTTCGCTTGTTCTCCAGTCGTTGCCGTTCCAATTACTTTAAATCCCTCAATTTTTTCAGTAAAACGACGATGAATGTCAGCAATCCGAATATCATCTTCTACAATTAATACTTCAATCTCCTCACCCATTACTATTCGCCTCTCTCTTTCGGTAGTGCAATAATAAATAACGCACCACCTAAATCCCCTTTTTCAATTGCAATACTTCCATTTAAATCTTCTACTAACTCTTTCACTTTTGCTAATCCATATCCTCGCTCTCCTCCTTCTTTCGTCGAAAAGCCTTTATAGAATATGCTAGTAATTATTTCATCATGAATCCCTTGCCCTGAATCTTCCACTTCAATTAATATTTCTTCTCCAATATCAGTTACAAACATCCTTACTTTCCTATCATTCTCTTCATTTTTTTCAATTGCTTCAAATGCATTCGTAATTAAATTCCCTAAAATAGAAACGACATAATTACTCTCAATATGTGGACTTAATTTGTCTAAACCACTTTCTCTATCTAGCATAAAATCAATCTTCAACTCTCGTGCTCTATTATAAAATCCAATTAAAATTCCACCTAGCCATGGATTTTGAATCCGCTTCATAATAAATTGAACAAAATCTTGATATACCGCTGTTTCCTTATGAATAAGCTCTAAAGCATCTTCATATGATTCTAATTGGATAAGACCCGAAAGCGTATACAATAAATTATTATATTCATGCGTTTGCGCCCGCAATGCCTCTGTATATTGCTTCGTCTGGGACAATTCTGCTGTTAACTGATCCATTTCAGATTTCAAACGTAAGCTCGATACAACGCCAGTTACTTTATTCTTTACTTTAATAGGTAGACGGTTCGCAATAACAGCCTGTCCTTTTATATTTAATTGGCGGTCAAACTGTTCTTCACCAGTTTGAAATACATCTAGTATCGTTGAATTAGGAATTACATTTAAAATAAATTCCCCAATAATATTTTGTTGTTTATTTAGCGAAAGAATATCATAAGCTGCTTGATTGACTAAACTAATCATGCCATTTTTATCGATTACAATAATCCCTTCACGTACAGATTGAATCACTGTACTATGCTCTTCATATAAAGATGAAATTTCTTCTGGCTCCATCCCGAACATCATTCTTTTTATACTTCCCGCTAAATATATAGAGCCGATTACCCCAATTAAAAGACCTATTACTGTAATCCAAAATACACGCTTTCCATACACTTCTACTGCTCCATGAATATCAGCCATTGAAAACCCAACAGACACCACACCGATAATTTCATTTTCCTGGTTACGGATTGGGACTTTCCCACGCAATGAAGGGCCTAACGATCCATTAGCTTTCGAAACATAAGATTTCCCTTCTAATAAAACGCCTTTATTATCTCCGCCAACCATTTTTTCTCCTATTTTATCTCGCTCAGGATGCGCATAACGAATCCCCTCTTTGTTTCCAACTACAATAAAGTCAGCTTCTGTATCAATTCGAATTTTTTCTGCGATTGGCTGAATAATAGAAGCTGGATTTTCTTTTTGAAAAGCTTCCTGAATTTCTGGTATCGCAGCAACTGTTTTCGCAACATGCAAGGCCCTTTTACCAATTTGCTCTTCTACTGTTTCAGATAATATGTAAAAAAATAAATAACTTGTTAGCAAAAGTACAACAAGAATAAGTGTACTAATAGTTAATGTAATTCTCGGTTGTAGTTTTAATTTTTTCAATGTCAAAACCATTCCCCTAACATAATTAAAGATAGAATTTAAAGAAAATACAGTTTTTTATTATCATAACACGCTTACTATATATTTCTTTCTTTTTTATCTTCATAAAAAAAGAAACGAAGCATAAGCACTACTTCGTTTCTTAACAGTTTATTATTATATTTTAAACTTACCAATCATCTCTTGTAATTCTTCTGCCATTTGTGATAAATGAACTGCTGCTGCATTTATTTCATCTACTGAAGCTAATTGTTCCTCAGAGGAACCAGCAATATTTTGAACGCTTGCCGCATTTTCTTCAATCGTAGCTGCAATTTCATTAATAGATGCACTTACTTGCTTTGCATCTACCGTCATTTGTTTTGCTACATCTACCATGCTATCAATTTGTACAACTGTATCATTTGTAGACTTCAATATTTCGGCAAAGCTTTGCTTCGTTTCATTTGCAACTACAAGTCCTGATTGTACTTCTGTTCCAACTTGATTCATAGAGCTTACTGTTTCTTTTATATCAAATTGAATCTCTTTCACTAGTTTTCCAATTTCCGTAGAAGACTTTCCTGATTGTTCTGCTAGCTTTCGCACTTCATCTGCTACAATTGCAAATCCTCTTCCTTGCTCTCCAGCTCTCGCAGCCTCAATTGCCGCATTTAACGCTAATAAATTTGTCTGTTCTGCAATATGTTGAATCACTTCAAGAATTACTCCAATTTGTTTCGACTTATCGTCTAACAAACCAATGATTTTGTCTGACTGTGAAACAGAATCATGAATTAATTGCATTTGATTCACAGTTTTTTCAACTAACGTCCCACCATTTTCAGCTTTTTTCTTCGTATACATAGAGGCTGTAGATACTAATGAAGAACTATCTGCAACACGCTGAATTCCTTCTGTAACTTCTTCTAACAATGTTGCTCCTTCTTCAACTTCTTTCGTTTGTATTTCTGCACCACTCGATACTTGCTCTATCGCCTGTGTAATTTGTTCCGTTGCTTCGCTTGTCTGCTTCATACTAGCTGTTAATTCTTCTGAAGATGCTGCTACATGACTTGCTGAAATGTTTATATTGGAAATGACACTATGTAACGATGTAGCCATCTCGTTAAAGCTTTCTCCTAGCTGTCCAATTTCATCTTTAGAATGAACTGTAATTGATTCTGTTAAATCGCCTTCACTAATCTTCTTCGATGATATAACAAGTTGTTTTAACGGTTTAATAATAGACGCAATAATGAAGTAAATTACAATCCCACCGATTAGTAGCGAAAATCCAAGAACAGTTATTGTTTTATAGAAAATAGGTTCAGCCGCTTCGATAATTTCTTTGGAAGGCATAATTCCTGCTATTTTCCATCCAGTTTTCTTATTCGTTTTAAAAGTGATATTACGATCTTCACCATCTAACGAATAATGAACATCCCCAGCTTCCTGTTTATACAATTCTTTACTAAGTTTCTCTTCTAATTTCTCTCCTGGCTTCAGTGTCGGGTGCGCTACTACATTTTTATCTTGATCAAATATTGCTACATACCCTTCCTTACCGATATTAACCATCTTGGAAGTAGTAACAATATCATTAATGATTAAGTCAATCCCAAGAACGCCACTTTTATCCTCATTTTGTTTTGCTAGTGTAATAACAATATTACCTGTCGTTTTTGACTTATATGGAGCAGTTACAATTACTTCTCCGCTTTTCTTCACTGCCTCTTTATACCAATCTCTTTCTGTAGGATTATATCCATCTGGCATCTGAATAGCTGGTGATTGAATAAACTGTCCATTACTAGATCCTGTATAGATTGCTTCCATTTCTGGATGCAGTTTATTGTATTCTTCTAGTTTATTTTGTATGTTTTGAATTTGATCTGCTTGGTAACTTGATTGTGTGAATAATTTTGTAAAATAAGTTGCATCTATTTTTTTACTATCCAATTCTTTATTAATTACATTATCCAAAATTTTTATATTATCTTTCGCCGAGTTCAAAATCGTTTCATTAAAATTCGTCTTCGCCTGTTGATAAGACGTCCAACCAATTACAATACTTGGAAGAATTAAAATAATAATAAATGATACAAGTAACTTTGTTTTTAAACTACTACTCCTTAATTTCCCTTGAAACATACTTCTACCCCTCCATACCGTTTTAAATGTAATTAATTAACATTTAATCTTTCTATAAAAATAATACAATTTAAATGTATCGATGAGACTCTCTATCTTTTTCTACATCATAAAGAATTGATACATACCTTTTTCATTCTATATAAATTAAATAATTAAAACAATATATAAAAATGTATATTATTCGAAATATTATAATTCACTGAAGAACCTCTAGTATCTCACTTACTAGAGGTTCCTCCCGCTTTACTATTCTTTATCTTTTTCTACTTCTTTTTTCGCATCTTCTACTACAGATACAACAGATTTATCGTTTGATAATTGTTGTACTGCTCCTTTTCCAGCAAATCCTTCTAATAACTCTTTTAAATCAATCCCAGAAGAAGCTTTTAATGTTTCTTGCATCGTTGCCATTAAATCAGTCGCATAACCTGCAACTTTTCCGGCGCCGCTATTTTTACCACCGCCACCTGTATCGACAACTGTAATTTTATCAATGTTGCTAAGTGGGCTTGCAACTTCCTTCGCATAACTTGGAAGCATGTTAAGAACCATATCCATAATCGCCGCTTGGCCATATAACTCAAATGCCTCTGCAATTTTTTGTTTCGCTTCCGCTTCTGCTAAACCTTTTAATCTGATAACATCTGCTTCCGCTGTACCTTGTGCTTTTTGTACTTCTGCTTTTGCTTGACCTTGCGCTTTTTCGATTTCCGCCTTCGCTAAACCTTCTACACGAACTTCTTCTGCACGTGCTCTTGCTTCCGCTTCAATTTTATATTGATCTGCATCTGCTTTTTTCATTTGTTTTACTTTTTCCGCTTCTGCTGATTGTTCAACAGCATAGCGATCTGCATCTGCCTTTTTCTTTACTTCTGCATCATATTGCTTTTCACGACGCGCAATCTCTTTTTCTTCTAATTCAATTTGCTTTTCACGTTCAATGATTTTAACGCGCATTTGCTCTTCTGTAACACCTTGTTGCGCTTTTGCTTGTTGTAATTCATAGGAAAGATCTGCATCTGCGCGAGCTTGTTCTTGATCTCTCTTATAAGATTGTACTTTTAACTCTTTATGTTTTTCAGCTTCAGCGATTTGTGCATCACGTTGATACTCAGCTTCTTTTGCTTCTTTCTCAGCACGAGCTTTTTCAATTCGTGCCTCTTTTTCACGCTCTGCATTTGCAACTGTTGCATCACGCTTAACCATCGCAATTTGTGGCTGACCAAGTGCATCTAAGTAACCGTTCTTATCCATGATTTCTTTAATTGTAAAGGAAACGATGCGAAGTCCCATCTTCTTTAAATCTGTAGAAGCTACTTCATGTACCTTTTGAGCGAATTGCTCTCTATTACTATAGGCATCTTCTACTGTCATAGAAGATAAAATAGCACGTAGATGACCTTCTAAAACTTCTTTTGCTTCTATTTTCAACTCTTCTGTTTCTTTTCCTAAATATTGTTCAGCTGCTGTAGAAACTTCTTCAATGGTAGATCCTACTTTAATAATAGAAACACCATTTACTGTAATCGGTACACCTTGTTTCGTATACGTATCACGTGTTCCCACTTCTAATTTGTAGTTTAATAGACTTAAAGGCTCTGCTCTTTGCATAATCGGAACTACGAAAGTACCGCCACCACGAATAATCTTAATCTTCTTTCCATCATCAGTGGTAACTACATTTTTCCCGCCACCAAGCCAGTTTCCAGTAACAATTAATGCTTCATCTGGTCCAACTGTTCGATACTTTGTAATGAATACTAAAATGAGTAGAATTAAAATTGCGAGTAATACTCCACCGATAATTAATGGAATCGTCATGTAAATTCCCCCTTATAATTTTGGTTTCTTTAAAGAATAAGCGATGTTCTGTACAAGTAAAACACCATCTTGGACTCCCTCGATAATAACCTCTGTTCCTTGCGAAATATCTTTCTTTCCAACTGTTTTAGCTAGGATTGCATTGTTTCCAAATTGGGAGGAAATTAATACTTCACCAAACCCTTCTGTAGGAATAGTCGTAATGACCTCTCCTTTGCAACCGATGAATTCATCCATACGTTGCACCGTGTTTTGTTCTGCTTCTGCAATCGGTTTTAAAATTAGTATTTTCATGATGAATACACCGATAAAAGATATAGCAAATGCAGCCCCAAAAATAAGAATACTATTAAAGGAAAATAAATATTCTCCTATATAACTAAGTCCACATAACATGGCGAAAAAACTAAGTAATAAAGTAACAACGGATACAGATCCGCCTCCAAAACTAAATATGGATTCAAATATATCTCCAAAAAAGATATAAATTACAGTGAGTATAGTAGCAATAATAAATCCATATAAATAAATTGTTTCAAGTGGATAACCAAACAAAGCCATTTCTTATCCCCCTCTCTTAAACAATCCCTTTTTTGTTATGTGTATGCCCCACCTCTTTCAAAGATTATCGTTCTAAATTTTCAGTTATTTACCCTTTAAAGAAAAGCCTGTAAGACAGGCCTCTAAAAAAGAACAGGAGAAACCTATTGTGACAGGCTCCTCCTAGAAAATAACCGATATATTATATATCTATATAATATACTATTTTCCACAAAAAGTAAAGTTAAACATACATTGGAAAAGTACTTATTTTACTGACAATTCGTATGTTCCATCGCCATTATCATATTTATATACATACAAGTAATACTTACCTGGTTTTGCATTAAATTTTGCTTCTATATGATTCCCATTAGCTTGACCGTAAGCCGCATAATTTTGCATATCTGATTCATGGTGAAGTACCCATGTCATCCCAATTCCATACTCATTTAAAACAGAAATGTCGATATCTTTCGCTGATGCTACATTAAATGTATAAACATCAGTGTGGTCCCCGCCAATAAGATTACCTTTTATCGTACTATTTAGCCCGATACGATTTGCTTCCTCTGGACGATTATTTGGTTCTGATTCTGTTAAACTTCCATCTTTAATCGTAACAGTTGTTTCGCTTCTGCTCTCTTTTCCTTTATCATCTTTTACTCTTAACGATACTTTATAAGAACCTTCTCTTTCATATACATGTACTGGATTCACTTCTGCACTTGTGCTTCCATCTCCAAATTCCCATAAATAAGAAACAATTTTTCCATCTTCATCGTTTGAGCCATCACTTTTAAATTGAATTCCCTCTTTTACAACTCCATTATAAGGCCCGTTTACATTAACCGTCGGAGCTTTATTTTCTCCATCATCTTTTGCGATTCCATGGAAGACTACATCATATTCAAATTCATTTGAGCTATTCACACGATAATTGACGAAGTATGCTGTAACAGTTTTGTAGCCACTCCATTCTTTTTGCGCCAATTGTTCTAAAGATTCATTTACTCTTTTACTCATTGCTTTCCAATCTTCTGATTCACCTTTTGTGACACTACCTGTATACGTACCTTCTAATGTAAATGTATTAAAGAATTGAGAATTATGTTTTGTCATTTTTGTATCTTTCATAGGCAACGTATCACTAATTTCTTTCTTCACCGCTGTTAACGACTTCGTTGCATGTTCAGCTAAATAATCATCAGCTACTTCTGGTACAGTGTATGTATCTTGATTATTAATTAACTGCTGCATATACTCTTGATACTCTTTATTTAACTTAGGATCTTTACTTAGATTTTCACGATATGCATCATAATTTTTCACGTCATTCGCACGAATTAAATCTTGAATTTTATCAAATGTTTCAAACTGATGCGTATATAAGTAAGACTGCAATGCGAACGAGTAATTATAGAAATCCCAAGAACCGTATTTAGCAAATAGTGTGCGCTCTGCAGTATAACGGCTTGCAGGATCAGATGATAATCCGCTAATTATACTCTTTCTTGGTACAACGTTATTCGTACGAGTAGAGCCTGCGAAAAACTCTGCATTTCCTTCTTGGAACCAAGTTAACCTTTCATTTTGATACATATCTCCTCTTCCAAATAAACCAGGAACTTCATATCTCCCTTGCAGATAATGAGTAAATTCATGACGGAATAACTCTTCTAAACTATAAATACTTTGCTCTGGTGTACGCTCATATGTAAAGAATGTTCCTGTTTCTTCGATATAAATTCCACCGTTGTTTGTTTCATACCCATACAATTGTCTATTTAACTGATATTCATCTGGACTATTATAAATTACGATTGTTAACACATCATCCGCATTTCCTGGCTCTAATGCTTTGTCATTTCCAATTACACGGTGATACTGTGCCTTTACTTCCTTCGCAGCCCAATATAATCTCTTAATTTTTTCTTCTGATACTTTATCTCCTGTTTTGAACACAATTGATCCATCATCGAATGTATACGTTTTTGGTAAGTACTGCTCTTTTCCTTCTTTACGTATTTTCTCTAAATCTACTGTATTCCCGCTATAATCTTTACCATTATAATTTGTTGTAATTTGTTCTATCGCAACAAAATATGGTTCACTTAAGTGTGGGTACATATGCATTGCTTGTGTAACAACCTCTAATCCTTTATTCGGATTGCTATGAAATTTCCCTAAACGGCTTGCAAAATAAATACCATTATTAACGAGCCATTTATTTTCTGACGTTACTTCATTTAAAAGAGCAATACGATTTATTTCATTAATAAACCCATCTACTTTTCCATACCACATCGTTTCATTCGCTTCTTTACGGGCCTCAACTAAATACGACTGTATATCATAGTCAATCCCTTGCATAATATCGTATATTGCTTGTCCCTTCATTCGATCATTTACATAAGTAGTAAAATTATCATTGTATTGCTTTAAAATATTTGATGCGTATTGAACTGTTTCAACATCACTTGATGCATTACTAATTAATTTTCCGTATGCAGATACGACTGTATCTTGTTCATCTGTACCAAGCTTAAAGTTTGGATTTTTTGCGATTGCTTTTAAAGCAGGTAAACATTTATCCTGGAAGCTTCTTTCATTTAATTCACTTAATTCGTTATTATAAAATGCCAGATAAAAAGCGGAACGCAACACTTCAGTAAACGTTTGAATTCCTTTTGAATCATCTTTCGTAAATGTACTACCTCTATGAGCTAATTCATCTATAATGACTTGCATTTTTCCTTTATCTTTATAAAAGGCCTTTGTGTCTTCATTAAACTGGAATAAATCTGTAATTTGGTGCCACTTAATACTGCCTAATGTTTCAACTAATTCTTGATCATTCATTTTGTTTAAATCAGCCATTGAATAGCTTTCTTTAACTTGCTTTACTGCCGTTTTCTTCGTAATAGATGCTGGTCGCTGTGAAAAATCGCCTACTTTTAAACGTTCTTGAAATGATAAGGTTTCATCAACTTTTGAAACATGCCCAACTTCATCTACTGGCTTTTCAATTCCAACCGGTTTCGTTTTTAGCACATTATACGGTACTTTTTCTTCCGCTACTGCATGAGTTTGAAGTGCCCCTAACGATAAAGCCATTGTACTAATGCTAAGCATCACTTTATTGATCTTTGATTTCTTGTTCATATCCTTGCCCCCTATTTTAATATTCCATTCAAGAATTTAACATAAAATATGGATGTAACAATATAAAATGCAATATTTCATATTATTTCTTCCTATAATTTGTACATATCGTGAACACCCTTTCCTTTATCTAACCTCCGCTGATTATGAACTTATAACAATCAAAATTCCCTTTTACAAATATTAAAAAGAGAATTTTTTGACATTTCACCCTTTAATTGTTATGGTTAATATAATTGTTAACTTTATTAAATAAAGGTGGGATTCTATGATAAAAAAAGAGAACAGTGTATTTTATATCTCCATCTTGCTTACAACCTTATTTATTATATGGGGTGTCATACCAGCAAGCTGGATACAAGGCCATGATTTACAAAGTATCACATCTTCTTTAAACTCATTTATCCTCAATAAATTTGGATGGTTTTACTCTCTACTTATGACCACAATGCTTGTTTTAGCTACTTATTTAGCCTTTTCAAAATACGGTTCTATTCGTCTTGGTAAAGATGGAGAAAGACCAAAATACAGCTATTCATCTTGGTTATCCATGTTGTTTGGAGCAGGAATGGGGATTGGACTCCTCTTCTATGGAATCGCTGAACCGATTTCACATTTTACAGATCCATTAACAGGAAAAGCAGGTACAGAGGAAAGCGCCAAACTCGCTATGCAATATTCATTTTTCCACTGGGGACTCTTTCCGTGGTCACTATACGCGATGGTTGCTTTAACAATTGCATATTTCACATTCCGCAAACAAAAAGGTAGCACAATTGGGGCTACAGTTACTCCATTATTTAATCGATCGAAAAATTCTCCTATCGGAAAAACAGTCGATATTTTGGCTGTTTTAGCCACAGTATTTGGCATTGTGCCATCTGTTGGGATTGGTGCTCAACAAATTGCCGGAGGATTAAGCTATTTATTCCCTTCTATTCATAACACTTTACTTACTCAGCTCGTACTTATAGCTATCTTCGCTGTTTTATATTTAACAAGTGCGCAAACTGGCTTAGATCGTGGGATTAAATATTTGAGTAACTTGAATTTCTCTCTCGCAGGTATTTTACTCGTCTCCTTTTTAATTTTAGGACCAACTGTATTTATTATGAAATATTTCACATCTACACTCGGTTCTTATATCGGCGCTTTACCTAGTATGGGATTAAATTTAGGAGCATTTAGTGAAAAATCTTCTTCTTGGATTGAAAACTGGACTATTTTCTATTGGGGATGGTGGATCTCTTGGTCTCCATTCGTCGGTACATTCATTGCTCGTATTTCTAAAGGGCGCACAATAAAAGAATTTATTATTGGAGTTGTATTAGTCCCAACTCTTATCTGTACATTTTGGTTTGCAGTATTTGGCGGTACCGCTATCCATATGGAAATGTTCCAATCGCTTGGGATAGCTGATGAAATCGCAAAAAATGGTACAGAGATTGGATTATTTGCTGTTATTTCGCACCTACCATTCTCTACATTTTTAACGGTTATCGGGTTAATTTTAGTAGCCACATTTTTCGTTACTTCTGCCGACTCGGCAACATTTGTTGTTTCAATGCAAACGAGTAACGGAAGCTTATCACCGAAAAATAGTTTAAAACTTATATGGGGATTAACAATCGCGATCATTGCAGCACTTTTATTACAAGCTGGAGGATTAAATGCACTACAAATTGCAGCTATAATCGCAGCACTACCATTTTCTATCGTAGTCGTTCTTATGGTTGCTTCGCTATTTAAAGAGCTGCGAAAGGAAGATGTTAATTCGCAAACGAAAGAAGTTCCGCAAAAAATAAAAAAGATTATGTAACAATTGGCACCTCAAATTACTTCTGAATCCGTGATGACTGAGAGAAAAAAGAAAATTAACAAACCCCATTCGTATGAAATATAATTTTCATACGAATGGGGTTTTACTCTATCTATTACACAAAAGACAAACATTAATTATATACAATAATAAGATTAAACGTTATTTATTTCTTAAATAACCTCTTTCTAAATACGAACATACTTAGTGCGGAAAGAACAAGTGTTATTCCAGAAAGTAAAGTCGATGTGCTAGCTTCACCGCCTGTTGATGGTAAAGATTTCTTTCCTTCCTCCGTCTTATTAACATGTTGTGTATTTAAAGTATCTGCTGTTCTGCCTTCGTTTTCAACAACCTGATTATTTCCTTTTGGCTCTTTTACTTCCTCTTTCGCTTCTTCAACTTCTTTTGTTGGTTCTTTCACTTCTTCTTTTGACTCTTCCACTTCTTTCGTTGGTTCTTTTACTTCTTCTTTTGACTCTTCAACTTCTTTTGTTGGTTCTTTCACTTCTTCTTTTGACTCTTCCACTTCCTTTGTTGGTTCTTTCACTTCTTCTTTTGACTCTTCCACTTCCTTTGTTGGTTCTTTCACTTCTTCTTTTGACTCTTCAACTTCTTTTGTTGGTTCTTTTACTTCTTCTTTTGACTCTTCAACTTCTTTTGTTGGTTCTTTCACTTCTTCTTTTGACTCTTCCACTTCCTTTGTTGGTTCTTTCACTTCTTCTTTTGACTCTTCCACTTCCTTTGTTGGTTCTTTCACTTCTTCTTTTGTTTCTTCCACTTCTTTTGTTGGTTCTTTCACTTCTTCTTTTGACTCTTCAACTTCCTTTGTTGGTTCTTTCACTTCTTCTTTTGGTATTAATTTTTCTACTATATTCTGCATTACAATGCCACTATATAATATGCCAGTCTCATAATGATCTGCATCTAAATCAAATTCATATATTTTTTCTCCTAAAGTACGCCAAATGATTCCCTCATCAGTAAGAGTTCCACCTTCACTCTTTAGTGTAATCTTTTCAATTGGCTCTCCCTCTAAATCATATACAGGTATTTTCACTTCTTTATTTATTTCTGCATCATCCAAAATGACCTTTTGCCTTCTAACATCAATTGTTACCCACTGACCTAATTGTATTAATGGCCTTACATCACGAATCTCATTTTCAGCTAATTTTAAACTAAGTAAGTCTAACATTGAGCCAAGAACCGTTACATCTGTAATACGATTCTCAGTAAGATTTAACCACTGTAAATTTTTCAATGAAGATAGCGGTGTTATATCTTCAATTTGATTATGAGATACATTCACATTATTCAATCGTTTCAAGTTTGAGATGAAATCAATATTTTTCAGGCCTACTCCTTCTAAAGTAAGGTTTTCTAAGTTCGTCATGTACTCTAAACCTGTTATATCTTTTATCTCATTTCCTTTTTCTTTAAGTATCTCTAATTTTTTAACCTGTAATAAATCTTCTTTTGTGATAGGAGCGTTTAAGTTCTCTCTACCTAAATTCTCTTTATTAATATGTTGTTGTAAAGTTTTATCGAGAATTACATTTGCACGTTCTTTTTGTTTTTCAACTATATTCTGTATAACCGTACCATTAAATCTTATTTTACTTTCAGTAGAATTAGTATCTAGTTTAAATTCATATATTTTTTCTCCAGGACTATTCCATTTTATAAATCCGTTATTCAGAGTAGCCCCCTCACTTTTTACATTAATATTTTGAAGTGGTTCTCCCTTAAGGTTGTATACTGGGATTTTTAATTCCTCATCTACGCTTGCTTCATTTAAAAAGATTTTTTGTCTTTGAATGTCAATTGAAATTCGCTTACCTAATTCCTCAACAGGCCTTACGTCAGAAATTTCATTTGCTCCAAGATTTATCTCATGTAAATTTGTTAAAGTGCTCAACGGCGATATATCAGAGATATAATTCTCTTCTAAATTCAGCACTTGTAAAATTCCTAATTGAGATAATGGTGATATATCTTTTATTTCACTATCAGCAATTTCTAGTTCAATAAGATTACTCATTTTACTAATAGATTCAACATTATTAATTTTATTGTTCCCTATCCATAATAGTTCCACATTATTTAATCGATCAATTCCATTAAGATCACTGATTTGATTATTTGCTAAGTATAATTGTTTCATAGTTGATAATGTAAATAATGGCTGGATATCTTTAATGTTATTACCGATTAAATCTAATGTTTTGATTTTTTTCATTTTACTTAATGGTGTAAGATCAGAAATTTTATTATCTCTTAAAAAAAGCATATTAATATTCTCTAATTGCCCAATTGGATGAATACTTTCAATTGAATTAGAAGTTAAATCAACGTACTTCAAACTTCTCAATTTCGAGATAGCTGATATATCTGTTACATTAGACTCTCGTAACGTCAACTTCTCTAAATTTGTCATATACTCTAAACCAGCTATTTCATTTATCCCTTTACCTGAATAAATGGATAATGTTTTAATTTGTAATAAATCTTTCTTTGTGATTGGCGCATCTACATTATCTCTATCTAAGTTATATTTATTAATATATTTTTGTAATTGCTTATCTAATATTACATTTCCGTTTTCATCTTGTTGCTCCTCTTTATTTTCCTTTTGTTTTTCTGAAACATTGTTTTCTAAATTTATAGCATTCACTTCAAACTGCACTTGATATTTATTATCATAGGCCATCGTTGGAATATAAATATGCATTTGCATATTGTATGTTTTTCCTAATTCTCCAACTTCAAATTGAATAACCTTCGTCCCATTTTTCTTTTTGTCTTCTGATAGGACCTTTACATCATGAAACACACCTGGCGTATGAATATCCTCTGTTTTCAAGTATTGGAAGAAATCACTATCACTTAACGTTGCTGTTACAATTTTCTTTCCATTCTCAATTGTTAATTTCGGATCCTTTATATAAACAGCTGCCATAGACTCTTCATTCGTTTTATCTTTATACGCTTTAATAACAGCATCATATGTACCATCTTCTAAACCTTGTCCCGTTTTATTCGCCTCAATTGCCACTGCCGCTAAAGCAGGTGTTGAATAAACAGCAAACGGAAGTGATAACGCCGCCGCTATAATCATTGCATTTATACGTTTTCTTTTATTTTGTTTCAAGTTTACATCTCCTCCAAAATATATAATTCGAAATGTAATCATTTCTCGAATAAATGATAATGATTTTCATTATCATTGTCAACTAAAAAAATAAAAAGTTTACAAAAAAAGAACCTCTTTAAAAGAGGTTATGCCATTTTCTCACCTGATTCTTCTCTAAAAAAGCTTTTCATCGCATGAAATACGTCTGCTTTTTGCTTTAAAATATAGTATCTAAAGTTTTCATCTTTAATATTTTTATAGGCTGACATGAGTGTACTATGGCGATTATACTGATTCACTTCCCCATATCCAAACATATTACATTTCTTCATTAATTCTTCCACAAGCTTTACACACCTAGCGTTATCTGATGTTAAATTATCACCATCTGAAAAATGGAATGGATAAATATTATAGCGGTCTGGTGAATATTTATTATCAATCAGTTCTAATGCCTTTTTATATACGGAAGAACATATTGTTCCGCCACTTTCTCCTTTTGAGAAAAATTCTTCTTCTGTGACGACTTTCGCTTCTGTATGGTGAGCAATAAATTCAATATCAACTGTTTCATACTTTGTTCGTAAAAATCTTGTCATCCAGAAAAAGAAGCTACGTGCCATATACTTCTCCCACATTCCCATCGATCCACTCGTATCCATCATCGCTAACACAACAGCCTTTGAATCTGGCTTTAATACTTCATTCCAAGTGCGGAACTTTAAGTCTTCTTGATGAATTGGATGGAAAGATGCTTTACCACGCATCGCATTTCGTTTATATGCAGATATCATTGTTCGTTTCTTATCGATATTTCCCCATAATCCTGTTTTTCTAATGTCATTAAATTCAACATGTTCAATCCGATTTTCATCTATTTCTTTTCTCTTTAAATTAGGCAGCTCTAACTCTCTGAAAAACGCCTGCTCTAATTCTAAAATAGAGACTTCAGCTTCATAGTAATCTTCCCCAGCTGCATCTCCTGCTCCTTGCCCTTTTCCTGGCCCTTTTTGTTTTTGACCACCTGATCCATCTCTCGCAACGACATCACCAACTTTACTGTCACCGTTTCCTTGCCCAACATGTTTATTTTTATCATAATTGTATCTAATCTTATATTCATCTAGAGAACGAATTGGTATTTTTACAACATCTTTGCCATTAGACATAACTATACTTTCTTCTGTTACAAGATCGGGTAAATTATTCTTAATTGCCTCTTGTACTTTTTCTTGATGGCGTTGTTGGTCGTCATATCCTTTGCGATGGAGGGACCAGTTTTCCTGTGAAATCGTATAATTTGGTTGATTTTCTTCGCCCATTCCTTTCCCTCCTTACTGTAATTGTCTTCCTTTATGAACAGCAATCTATAAATTTTGTTCTGTACTGTGCAAGCTAGAATATTTGAAAGGTAACTGCCCACAGAAAATCATCCCATAAACATTTATAACGTTTTTCATACAATACCCGAGCATCCTAAACAAAATTTTGCCACTCACATAATAGAAAGAAATATTCAGCCACTGATAAGAAAGAAACACAATGCATTGTTGCACACATTTTTACTTTGCAACATATTGTATTGTGTTGGCTTTTTTCGTATGAATGGTTGGTTACTCTATCATATGCATATTGTAAAAATAATTGACAATAAATTCATGAAATTGCATCTTAATTTATTACATTTGGACAAGGTATGACACTTTATACACATATGAACGGATAATAAAACGCTGTCCCGCAAAATACAAGAGACAGCGTTTTGTTATCAAACTATCGGTTTAACAAGCTACCTACATAGCGTAATAATTCATTTGCTGAAGAAGAATTATAGCCATGCTCATCAATTAAACGCGCAACAACATCATTGATTTTCTTAAGCTGATTTTCGTCTGGCGTTTTCGTTGATGTTGTAATTTTCACTATATCTTTTAAATCAGCAAATAGTTTTTTCTGAATCGCTTCACGAAGACGTTCATGTGAATTATAATCAAAGCGTTTTCCTTTACGGGCATAAGCAGAAATGCGAATTAAAATCTCTTCACGGAACGCTTTCTTAGCATTTTCTGAAATCCCAATTTGCTCTTCAATTGAGCGCATTAATTTTTCATCTGGACTCATTTCTTCTCCTGTTAACGGATCACGTAATTTCGATTTATTGCAGTACGCCTCGACGTTATCTAAATAATTATCCATAAGTGTCTTAGCCGATTCTTCATATGAATAAACAAACGCCTTTTGTACTTCTTTCTTTGCGATTTCATCGTATTCTTTTCTCGCTAATGAGATGAAATTCATATAACGTTCACGGTCTTCATTACTAATCGATGGATGCTGATCCAGCCCATCTTTTAAAGATCTAAGTACATCTAACGCGTTAATAGATGGTACCTCTTTTCGAATGATTGTAGACGAAATTCGGTTAATGACATAACGAGGATCAATACCCTTCATACCTTCATCTTGATATTCTCGTTGTAGCTCCTCTACATCAATCGCATTATAACCTTCTACCGTTTCTCCATCATACAAACGCATCTTTTTAATTAAATCAATATCCGGACGCTTCGGATCTTTTAAACGAGTTAAAATAGTGAACATTGCTGCAACGCGAAGTGTGTGTGGTGCAATGTGAACATTCGACACATCACTTTCACGAATCATTTTTTCATAAATATGTTCTTCTTCACTTACTCGTAAATTATAAGGAACTGGCATTACAATAATTCTTGAGTGCAATGCCTCATTTTTCTTATTTGCTATAAATGAGCGATACTCTGTTTCATTCGTATGCGCTACAATTAATTCATCTGCTGAAATAAGCGCAAATCTTCCCGCTTTGAAATTCCCTTCTTGCGTAAGCGATAATAAGTGCCATAAAAACTTCTCATCACATTTTAACATCTCTTGGAACTCCATCATTCCTCGGTTCGCCTTATTTAATTCTCCATCAAATCGATACGCACGCGGGTCTGATTCTGAACCATATTCTGCAATCGTAGAAAAGTCCAGACTACCTGTTAAATCTGCAATATCCTGTGATTTTGGATCAGACGGGCTAAATGTACCAATCCCTGTACGGCGATCTTCAGAGAAGAAAATACGCTCTACAACTACATCCTCAATTCTTGATCCGTATTCTTGCTCTAAACGCATGACATTTAGTGGTGATAAATTTCCTTCAATTCTAACCCCATACTCATCAAAGAAATCATCTCGTAAATGATGTGGAATTAAATGCAGTGGATCCTCATGCATTGGGCATCCTTTAATTGCAAAAATTGCTCCACGATCTGTTCGTGAATATGTTTCTAATCCTCGTTTCAACATCGTAACTAACGTTGATTTCCCTCCACTAACAGGACCCATTAATAATAAAATTCTTTTTCTAACATCTAATCGTTTTGCGGATGGATGAAAATATTCCTCTACAAGACGTTCTAGAGCATCCTCTAATCCAAAGAGCTGATTACTAAAGAAGTTATACTTTCTTCTACCATCAACTTCTTCAATTCCAGCATCTTTTATCATATTGTAAATGCGAGAGTGTGCTGTTTGAGCCACCCATGGTCTTTCTTTCACAAGCTCCAAATACTCCGCAAACGTACCTTCCCATTGTAACCGTTCTTCTGCTGCTCGATGCTGTTCAATCTTTTTTAGAATATCCATTATAGCTCCTCCCCCATCTCCTTGTTCAATCGGATTATTATAAAAGGTATGCTAGGATGTCCTTAAACATTCTTTAAATCAAAACGAAATATATAATAGCACGCTAAAATTCTCTCCAAAATTCAAAGAAAATTCTGTATAATATAGGTATTAACGTTTTCACACTGCTATTCATTATAAATAAATTCTTTTCTTCTAAGAACCTTACATACATTTTGGGTAATAAATAGAACTCGTGAACCGAAAAAAGTAAGGAGGATATTAGTATGAAATTATTATTAATTTTAGGTGTATCACTCACATTTCTTACAGCTATTTTTACATCTGGTTACAATGACAAACCAGGTACACATAAAAAATGATGTGCTTTTAGCACATCATTTTTTTATACATTATTTATAATACATATTTTCCATATCATATTTGGATAATGGTCGACTATAATAATAACCTTGTACAAGCTTCACATTCTTTTCTTTCAAAAACTGTATTTGCTCCTTTTTTTCTACTCCCTCTGCAATTACATTCAGTTCTAAAGTATGAGCTAAATGAATAATTGCAGCTGTAATATTCGTATCACGTTCATCTATATGTATACCTTCCATAAAAGAACGATCAATTTTTAAAGTATCAATTGGATATGTTTTCAAGTAACTTAAAGATGAATAGCCTGTTCCAAAATCATCTAAATGAATCTTTAAATTTTGTTCTTTTAATTGTAGTAACACTCTCTTCGATATATCTTTATGTATAAGAGCTCCTTCTGTAACCTCTATCGCTAATAAATAAGCTGGTACATTGTACTTATTTAAAGCCCGTGTAATCATCTCTATTAATGTAATAGAGCGAAAGTGTCTAGCTGAAATATTAACTGCAATTGGGACCACTTCATATCCTTTATTTAACCATTCGCGCAGTTGCTGACACACTTGATTTACTACCCATTCATCGAGCTTAATAATAAATCCTGTTCTTTCTGCCAACGGAATAAATTGATTTGGAGAAACAAATCCTAATTCCTTATTCTCCCACCTTATTAAAGCTTCCATACTAGCTATTTTTTTCGTTTCAATATTAATTTGTGGCTGATAATATAAGAAAAACTCATTTTTTTCTATAGCACGATGTAACTGGTTTTCTATTATAAACCTTTGTTCACGCTCACAGTCTAATCCACTACAATAAAAATGATAATGTCCTTTTCCTTTTTCTTTTGCTTTTTCTAAAGCAGCATCGACCCTCTGAAATAGTATTTTTTCATCTTCTCCATCTGCTGGAGCCATTACAATTCCAATTGACGCACTTAAATATACATCTTCTTCCTCGATTACAAAATATTCACTAATATTTTTCAGTATGCCTTTTGCAATTTCCTCTACACATTCTTTCGTTATATTTTCTATTAACATAACAAATTGATCATCGTGTTCTCTAAATAAGTGCATACCTTCTATTTTTAGATTGCTTAAACATTCTGTAACTTTTTGTAATACTTTATCTCCCTCTTTATGACCAAATGTATCATTAATACGATGAAACTCATCTAAATCTATAAATACAAGCGCAAAATTTATACTCTCTTTTAAAAAAGTATTTAACTTATTTGTACATGAAATTCTATTCATTAATCCCGTTAACTGGTCATAGTAGGCTAAATATTCTGTTCGCATTTCGTTTAATACTTGCCTTGTAACATCTCTCGTAACAATATAAACTCCAACAATTTCACCGTTCACAATAATCGGGATAGTTCTCAAAGAAATATATAGCTCGTACCCTTCTTTATGAACATATTTCTTTGAAACAATTTGTTTTGCTCTTCCCTGCAGAGCTCCTTTAAATAGAATTTGAAAGTCTTTTTCATATTCTTTATTAATGAATTCAAAAATAAATTTATTATTTAACTCTTCATACCGGTATCCAAATATTTCATACGTTGCCGGGTTTGCATATGTAACTCTCCCTATAGAATCTATAGATATAATTGAGTCATTATTATATTCTAGTAACGACTTAAATAACATTTGTTTTTCCTCTATCTCTGTCTTCTCCTCAATTTGAGCTGTAATATCTCTTGTAATACAAATAACAAATTGACATATTCCTTCTTCATCGCAGACAGGATTAAGTGAAGATTCATAATGTATCTCACCTTTTTGTAATTTGACTACATCACAAAATGTGTGTGCTTTCGCTTCTCTCACTACTTTTTCATATTGCCTTTGCAATATCCCCGCTATATCTTTTGGTAATACTTCTGCAAAAGTTTTTCCATAGCACTCTTCGCTTAACCTAGCATAATCCATTCCTATTCTATTCACATACATATATTTAAACGTTTCATCATCAATAACTTTCAAAATAAATACTAAATCTTGAATAGCATGTAATAATCCTTGTCTAATTAAATCCATATCTATCATACTTAAAAAGGTATTTTGATTACTATATTCTTCCTTCATATTTATCTCAACCCGTCTTATCTATTTTTAATCATATATCCCATTCTATATGATTATGTCCTCTCTTTTAAATGTATGATTACATATTATTTTTATTTTATAAAAAAAAGTCGCCATATGGCGACTTTTAATAAACGATTTCTAAATCTAATCCAGGGTAATTTTGTTGACGGAACGCTTCATAAATTAAAATTGCTGCTGTATTAGATAAATTTAATGAACGTACTTTATCTGTCATTGGAATACGTAAACAATGATCAAAGTTTTCTTCGATTACATTAGCTGGTAAGCCGTTTGTTTCTCTTCCAAATACAAAATAGTAATCCTTCTCGCGCTTGCTATAGTCAAACGCTGTATGAGCTTTTTCGCCATACTTCGTTAAATAGAAGAATTCACCATCTTTATTTTTTTCATAAAATTCTTCAATTGAATCATAATACGTAATTTTCACGTGCTGCCAATAATCTAATCCGGCACGCTTTAACATTTTATCATCCGTTGAAAATCCAAGCGGTCTAATCAAATGTAATTCTGTTCCAGTTGCTGCACAAGTACGAGCAATATTCCCTGTATTTGCTGGAATTTCTGGCTGATATAAAACAACATGTACTCCCACGCGATATTCACCTCTGTTTTTTGTCTACTACGTATTATACCACTTGAGCGAAAAATCTCTACCCATTAATAATATGAAAGAATTTATATTTCATTTGTGGTGTATATTTACTAGAGTCTTCATAGTTCCAATAACGTCGACGGCTATTCGCTGAATGTGCATTTACAAGCGGCATACCATCTGCATCTTTTGCTACTACAATCGTCGTATGATTCCATCTTCCGTCATCCTCGAAATCATAAGCAATAACATCTCCAAGAATAAGTTCTTCTGGCCTCTCTACCGCCTCTGCTCGAAGTCCTGTTGTAGCACCTGACAAATACCAATAAAAAGAATGTGCAACAGCCCAGCTCCAACTCCACTGATTCTCCCTTTGCCACCATCCTTTACGAATATTAGGATATCCGTTCATAGGTACTTCTCCAGTATGAAGACATTGAGAAATAAAATTCGTACAATTATCAGGGAAATTACGATACATAGGATTTCGGTCATCCCACCAACGCTCTGCATATTTCACTGCCTCTAAACGATTATACTGATAAGAACCGTACTTCTCTTTCGTAATTTCCCTTTCTAATGTCTCACCCATTCTAATTTCTTCTGACACTTCAATATCATAATCGCCTATAATCCGACTATTATTTAAACAAACTCTTCGTTTTAATTGTTCCTCTTCAATATAAAATAATTCTTTATGCTTAATTAAATATTTAAAATGTATTTGATAATCAATTTCTTGATGGTCATTACTATTTAATTGTCTAATGAAAGAAACATCCGCAGTTGCTTTCACTATATGTGCACTACGCCTTTGAAACAATTGTTTCTTTCTCTGTGCCATTTGTAGTAAATCCTCAGCAATACCATCCACGTCTGTTCGTTTCTCTGTGATATATGCTAAAAACTGTTGTACTTGCTTTTCAATATTCATTTTTACAGCCATTTCGTTTCCCTCCCATATTACAATATGAAAAAGGGAAATATTATCTACTCTTTTTTCTGTGCTAACAATTCAAGCCCGCGCTTCATTTCATGAAGTACTTCTTCATCTTTCTCACGTTCCATCGCTTTCTCAATCGCTTCGCCTACTCCATCTCCCCCAATTTTCCCAAGTGCCCATGCTGCCGTTCCGCGCAATACCGGTCTTGGGTCATCTTTCATAACACCAATTAAATCAGGAATTGCCGATGCTTCTTTAAAATGTGCTAATGCTAAAATCGCATTTCTTTGCAGTGGCTTTTTCCCTCTCCATGACCCTGACATAATCCCATATTTCTCTTTAAAATCACGATTACTAATTGTTAAAAGTGGCGTTAATAATGGTTTAACTAGCTCAGGGTCCGGCTCCATCTCAGGATGATTATGAAAATCCATTCCTTTGTTTTTCGGGCAAACAGTCTGACACGTATCACATCCATATATACGATTTCCTATTTTATCGCGATATTCTTCAGGTAGGAATCCTTTCGTCTGTGTTAAAAACGCAATACACTTCTTCGAATCTAACTGTCCCCCCTGTATTAAAGCACCTGTAGGACAAATATCGATACATTTCGTACAGCCCCCGCATTGATCTTCTATCGGCTTATCTGGCGGGAATGGAACATTTGTAATCATTTCCCCTAAGTATACGTACGAACCGAATTCAGGTGTAATAATAGCACAGTTTTTCCCACTCCAGCCAATGCCTGCACGCTCTGATACAGCTCGATCACTTAATTCACCTGTATCAACCATGGACTTCACTTCTATATCCGGAAGTTTTTCAATTAAATATGCTTCTAATTTTTGCAAACGATCTCGTAAAACAAGATGATAATCTTGTCCCCAAGAAGCACGGCAAAAAATTCCACGGCGTTCTCCACGCTTACTTAATGGTGCATTTTTTAATTTTGAAGGATATGCTAAAGCAATCGCAATAATTGATTTAGCACCCGGTAATAAAAGTTGCGGATTCGTTCTCTTCTCTATATCAGGCTCTTCAAATCCAGATTGATAATTTAATTGTTGTTGCTGGATTAAGCGCTGCTTTAATTCCTCAAAAGGAGAAGCACTCGCAAAGCCTATTTTATCTATGCCAATTGTTTTACTATACGCAATTACATCTTGCTTTAATTGTTCAAAATCCACTCTTAATCGCCTCCTCAGATGAATCCATCATCCCTTATGTAACGACTTTATTGGTTAGTAATTCACTTTTGGAATACTATTATTTACTTCTATTTTCGCATGTAATTATATTTTTCAAACATTAAAAAACGCAATGCCTCGTTTATCTCGGAAACGAAACACTGCGTTGATCACAATTTATAGAAAAACATTTAATAAAATTTGGAGCGGGTGAAGAGAATCGAACTCTCGACCAGAGCTTGGAAGGCTCTTGTTTTACCACTAAACTACACCCGCAAATATGAATTACATATAAGATATTAGAATAACTTATGTAAAGTAGTATAGCATGTTAAAAAAATAGAGGCAAGAATTTTATCGAAAAAAGTCGAAAAAGTGATGAGAGACCTCATCACTTTTTCAATTCTTTATCAATGGCCTTCTTCATACTATCGAAATCAGGGTTTGCAAGATTTCCGTTTACATATACTGAAGGAGCACCTTGAACTTTTAATTTTTGAGCACGATCTGAATCTTTACGTACTTTTTCTGTAATTTCTTTACTGTGTAAATCTTTCTTAAATTGCTCTACATCAACTTTTGGAAGTTTCTCTTTCACAATGCTAAGAAGCAAATCTTCTGTAATCCATTCTTCCGTATCTTTCTTTTGATTTTGATAAATCTCATCATAGAAAATCCAGAATGAATCTTTATCTTGTTTATAAATTGCTTCACCAGCTGCTGCACCTAAATCCGAGTCTTTTCCGATAAATGGGAAGTTAATAAAATATAACTGCACTTTGCCTTTATCAATATACTCTTCTTTTAATCGAGGTAATACTGTTACATCCCAAGTACGACAAGCAGGACATTTGAAGTCTCCAAATTCAACTACCTTAACTGGAGCATCATCTTTCCCTAAAGATTGTTGCGTGGAATAAGCAAACATCTCATTCCCTTTATCTTTTTTGTCATTTATGATGCTATACGCAATTGTTCCAATTACAATCAATACTGCGATAGAAAAAACTATACCAAGAGCCATGAGTTTATTTGATTTCATATACATTCCTCTTTAAATTCATATTCTGTATACAGCATTGTACACAATACACATAATATCAACACTTATATACGTCACGCAATGAACACGCTCACATAAATTACAAAAACACAATAATTGTGACGATATTGTGTCACAATTTGTCACAATTTATTCAAAAAAAGAAGCTCCTCTGTAGGAACTTCTCTTAACTTACTGCTTTTTTACGCGCGCTATTTAACATCGACTGCTCTATTTTTATATCATGACGAATTACCAATTTCTCACTAACTGCTTGAACATACTCATCATGACTTATATAGCCTTCTTTCTCCATTAGTCTCAAAACGACATTTCGTCTCTCTACTGCTTTATCATAATTTTGGGCAGGTGAGTAATAAGCAGGTGCTTTTACTACAGCAGCCATCATTGCACTTTCAGCCAACGTTAATTGGTTCACCTTTTTACCGAAGTAAAGGTTTGCTGCTTTTTCAATTCCCCATGCTCCTTCTCCATAATAAATGTTACTTACATATAATTTTAAAATTTCATCCTTCGTAAATGTACGTTCAATTTTTTTCGTATAAAAAATCTCTTTCCACTTACGAGAAAATGTACGTTCATTCGTTAAAAAAGCATTTTTAGATAGCTGCTGTGTAATCGTGCTTCCTCCTTGTACGACACCACCAGCCTTTATATTCTCAACAGAGGCCCTAATAATTGCTATATAATCTAAACCGTTATGATGATAAAATCTTTTATCTTCTGTCGCAATAAATGCATGTGTTAATGATTCTGGTACCTCTAACTTAGCCGGCACATGTAATTTACTAATATCACTTTGCTCAATCATTACATTTCCAATGAATAATAACGTACAACTTAACAATAATAATAATATAATGGCTTTATAAAAAAGTTTAGTCATTGGATTTAATGCAACTTTTTGATGATAGTTCACCCTAGATAATACTCGTTCTTTCATCTTGAACACCTCTTTTCCACACAGCATATAACTCTTACTTTAAGAATACATTGTTGTAAAAAAATATCCCATCGATTTCTCTTACACGTACCTTACATCATTGTAAGGTATAAAGTGAAACTTTAATAAGCCCTCATCAATCAGGCTTACTGCCCAGCAAATAGTCGGATAAAAAAGTATTGTATCACAGTCTTTTTTTATCTACTATTCATCTGAAATATTGAATATAGGTATGTTAAAGTACGAATAACCAATAAGAGAGTAACCCTTAAGACTATTATATTTTCACTTTACACTTTAATTATATCATCTACAAATATATGTACTTTTAACTATCTAGTAATCTAAATGTATATAACATATAAAGTGAAACTTTAATCAGTGGAGGTTTTGTTCATCCCCACTGATTATTAGCCCTCACCAATTGAGCTGCCCGGCAAATAGCGGGATAAATCCATTATACAGAACAAACGTTCTACAAATCAATACTAGCGCTATTATTATTTTGACCTTTTTCTTAAACAGTATACAAAAAAAAGAGTAGTGATTTGAATGTATCTCAAATCAGTCACTCTTTTCTTTACAATCTTCCTATTAAACTATACGGCTGTACTTCCCACGTTTCGTACGGAATATAATGTGTTGCTCTCATCGCATCAAGCGTTCTGGATTTCATATGAGGACGCGTTATATACTCATCTATATTCTCTTCATTTAAAGCAGCAAATTTAGCCTCTTGTATTTCTTCAGGTTGAATTTTTATTTCACCGCTCACATATGCCACTTTAAAAACAACAGCTAAAATATGCATAGAAGCATTATAGTAAACACCTGTAACTCCAACCGGCTTCACAGTTAAACCGGTTTCCTCAAACATTTCCCTACAAACTGCTTGATCTAGCGCTTCTCCTTCTTCCACCTGTCCTCCTGGCAACTCCCACGTATCCGATCGCCAATGTACTTTAGCTAATAACACTTCATCTTTTTCATTTGTTAAATAACCTGCTACAGCAACGATATGCTTTGGTGTTTTATGTTCCATATTAAACCTCCTAGAAATAATGATTATTTCATATATCCCTATAAGCATATTCCCTGTCTACAACAAAATACCTTTACTAATTCATCAACTTAATTAACTTCATAAAAAAGCCTCTATCCGTTAAACGGACAGGGCTTCTATCGTATTATTCTCCTAAGTCTACGTTGTGGTAAACTTGTTGCACATCTTCTAAATCTTCTAATGCATCAACCATTTTCTCAAATTGTACTTGAGCATCTTCGGGAAGTGTAACATCACTTTGTGCAAGCATTGTTAATTCTGCAACTGTAAATTCTTCAACACCAGCACCTTTAAGTGCAGATTGTACTGAATGGAATTGATCAGGTTCAGCATACACGATAACAGAATCTTCTTCTTCTAGAATGTCACGTGCATCAACATCTGCTTCCATTAAAATTTCAAGAACTTCATCTGATGTTTTACCTTCAAGGCCGATAACAGCTGTCGCATCAAACATGTAAGCTACAGAACCGTTTACACCCATGTTACCACTGTTTTTGCTAAATGCAGCTCGTACATCTGCTGCAGTACGGTTTACGTTATTTGTAAGTGTATCTACAATAACCATAGCTCCATTTGGTCCAAATCCTTCATAACGAAGCTCGTCATAATTTTCCTCTGAACCGCCTTTTGCCTTTTCAACTGCACGATCAATAATTGTTCTTGGTACATTGTATGTTTTCGCACGTTCTAATACGACTCTAAGCGCTTGGTTTGATTCTGGATCTGGCTCTCCTTGTTTTGCCGCCACATAAATTTCACGTCCAAATTTCGCGTATATACGGCTTGTATTTGCATCTTTCGATGCTTTTTTGTCTTTAATATTGTTCCATTTACGGCCCATACTTTCCACTCTCTTTCTCGTTTTAAATCTACATAAAAATATTAATATGAAATATAATGTGTGTTCAACACATTTTTAAAAGAAATATAAAAAGTTCATTTTTGATTCATATTACAGACATAATATAAATCACTATCATTTTGTTCTTTCGACAAGTTATATTATACATGAATTCCTAAGTTTATTACGAATTTTAGCATCACATAATATAATTTAACAAAAAAGACTCTAACATTTCTGTTAGAGTCTTTTTATATTGCCGATACCCATTTCCATAATATTCCCATAATTACTTTCTATTGCTGTACAATAAAAATAGGGAAAAATTTGAAGAAAAGGTGGAGGGAGAATTATGACACATTCAAATGAGAAAAAATCACATGCTTTTAAAGGAATAGGAGAGAAGTTAAACCCAACTATCTATCAAGTAAGATTCATGAAATTAGATGAACCAATCCAATTTGAGGCGTTTCCTGAATTGAAGGAATTAGGGGACTGGTTGAGTACTTCAACGCACATGTGGTCGTGCCACTCAACTATGTACAAATACAACAGAGAAAAGTTTGAAAAGAAGTTTTTAGAAATTACGAAATTAACAGCTGATCATGTACTAATATCTACTGGTGGTGTCGGATTTAACTTCATGTCACCGGGGTGGAGAAATTCTCTCTAGAGTGCTCGAAGGGAATATTATAGAATACCGCAATTAAAAGGATAAAATTGAATGTTTGTTTTTATCCTTTTAATGTTTCGCAGTTTACTCACCGTACACTTTTTGTGCTTATTTTGTCATGTAATGAAAAGAAAACAAAAAAAACTCTATACTAATTGTATAGAGTTTTTTTACGACGTTCATGATACCGATGGTCGGGGTCGAACCGACACTCCCGAAGGAACACGATTTTGAGTCGTGCGCGTCTGCCAATTCCGCCACATCGGCACAAAAGAAAAGGCGGCAACCGGATTTGAACCGGTGATAAAGGTTTTGCAGACCTCTGCCTTACCACTTGGCTATGCCGCCATATTAAATTTCATTGGAGCGGAAGACGGGATTCGAACCCGCGACCCCAACCTTGGCAAGGTTGTATTCTACCACTGAACTACTTCCGCAAAAATGGCTGGGCTAGCTGGATTCGAACCAGCGCATGACGGAGTCAAAGTCCGTTGCCTTACCGCTTGGCTATAGCCCATCGAATTCTTACTTAATTATATGTAAGTATCAATTAAATTATTTGTAATTTTAAAAATAAAAATGGGGCGACTGATGGGAATCGAACCCACGAATGCCGGAGCCACAATCCGGTGCGTTAACCACTTCGCCACAACCGCCATGTTGTGTAAATATATTTGGCAGGGGCAGTAGGAATCGAACCCACACTGGAGGTTTTGGAGACCTCAGTTCTACCTTTAAACTATGCCCCTATGTAAATGGTGGAGGGGGGCAGATTCGAACTGCCGAACCCGAAGGAGCGGATTTACAGTCCGCCGCGTTTAGCCACTTCGCTACCCCTCCGAAACTTACATGGTGCCGGCTAGAGGACTTGAACCCCCAACCTACTGATTACAAGTCAGTTGCTCTACCAATTGAGCTAAGCCGGCGTATTTTATTAAAATAAATGGTGGCTCGGGACGGAATCGAACCGCCGACACGAGGATTTTCAGTCCTCTGCTCTACCGACTGAGCTACCGAGCCTTATTAAAATGGCGGTCCCGACCGGGGTCGAACCGGCGATCTCCTGCGTGACAGGCAGGCATGTTAACCACTACACCACGGGACCATTTGGTTGCGGGGACAGGATTTGAACCTGCGACCTTCGGGTTATGAGCCCGACGAGCTACCGTGCTGCTCCACCCCGCGATAATACTATTTATATAAAATTCATATGGTGGAGGATGACGGGATCGAACCGCCGACCCCCTGCTTGTAAGGCAGGTGCTCTCCCAGCTGAGCTAATCCTCCAAAGTGGTGACCCGTACGGGATTCGAACCCGTGTTACCGCCGTGAAAGGGCGGTGTCTTAACCACTTGACCAACGGGCCAAATATTATAAATCCTATGGCGGAGAGCAAGGGATTCGAACCCTTGATACGCTTGTGACGTATACACGATTTCCAATCGTGCTCCTTCGGCCAACTCGGACAGCTCTCCAATGGCTCCGCAGGTAGGAATCGAACCTACGACCGATCGGTTAACAGCCGATAGCTCTACCGCTGAGCTACTGCGGAATAATATTGCCTGGCAACATCCTACTCTCACAGGGACAAGGTCCCAACTACCATCGGCGCTAGAGAGCTTAACTTCCGTGTTCGGTATGGGAACGGGTGTGACCTCTCTGCCATCATTACCAGACATTATTCTTTTGAGACAATCATTATTATAACTTATTCACTTTAAAAGTCAACAAATTTTTTATGTTCTCTCAAAACTAGATAACATTGCTACATATTATATGGTTAAGTCCTCGATCTATTAGTATTCGTCAGCTCCACATGTCACCATGCTTCCACCTCGAACCTATCAACCTGATCATCTTTCAGGGATCTTACTAGCTTACGCTATGGGAAATCTCATCTTGAGGGGGGCTTCATGCTTAGATGCTTTCAGCACTTATCCCTTCCGCACATAGCTACCCAGCTATGCCCTTGGCAGAACAACTGGTACACCAGCGGTGCGTCCATCCCGGTCCTCTCGTACTAAGGACAGCTCCTCTCAAATTTCCTACGCCCACGACGGATAGGGACCGAACTGTCTCACGACGTTCTGAACCCAGCTCGCGTACCGCTTTAATGGGCGAACAGCCCAACCCTTGGGACCGACTACAGCCCCAGGATGCGATGAGCCGACATCGAGGTGCCAAACCTCCCCGTCGATGTGGACTCTTGGGGGAGATAAGCCTGTTATCCCCGGGGTAGCTTTTATCCGTTGAGCGATGGCCCTTCCATGCGGAACCACCGGATCACTAAGCCCGACTTTCGTCCCTGCTCGACTTGTAGGTCTCGCAGTCAAGCTCCCTTATGCCTTTGCACTCTACGAATGATTTCCAACCATTCTGAGGGAACCTTTGGGCGCCTCCGTTACACTTTAGGAGGCGACCGCCCCAGTCAAACTGCCCACCTGACACTGTCTCCCGGGTCGATAAGACCCGTAGGTTAGAATTTCAATACAGTCAGGGCGGTATCCCACCAGCGCCTCCACCGAAGCTAGCGCTCCGGTTTCAATGGCTCCCGCCTATCCTGTACAAACTGTACCAAAATTCAATATCAGGCTACAGTAAAGCTCCACGGGGTCTTTCCGTCCTGTCGCGGGTAACCTGCATCTTCACAGGTACTATAATTTCACCGAGTCTCTGGTTGAGACAGTGCCCAAATCGTTACACCTTTCGTGCGGGTCGGAACTTACCCGACAAGGAATTTCGCTACCTTAGGACCGTTATAGTTACGGCCGCCGTTTACTGGGGCTTCAGTTCAGAGCTTCGCTTACGCTAACCCCTCTCCTTAACCTTCCAGCACCGGGCAGGTGTCACCCCCTATACTTCGCCTTACGGCTTCGCAGAGAGCTGTGTTTTTGCTAAACAGTCGCTTGGGCCTATTCACTGCGGCTTTCCGTTAAGAAAGCACCCCTTCTCCCGAAGTTACGGGGTCATTTTGCCGAGTTCCTTAACCAGAGTTCTCTCGCACACCTTAGGATTCTCTCCTCGCCTACCTGTGTCGGTTTGCGGTACAGGCACCTTTTATCTCGCTAGAAGCTTTTCTTGGCAGCGGGGAATCAAAGACTTCGCTCCATAAGGAGCTTCCCCATCACAGCTCAGCCTTTACGATAAGCGGATTTGCCTACTTATCAGCCTAACTGCTTGGACGTGCACAACCAATCGCACGCTTCTTCTATCCTTCTGCGTCCCTCCATTGCTCAAACGATAAAGAGGTGGTACAGGAATATCAACCTGTTGTCCATCGCCTACGCCTGTCGGCCTCGGCTTAGGTCCTGACTAACCCTGAGCGGACGAGCCTTCCTCAGGAAACCTTAGGCATTCGGTGGACGGGATTCTCACCCGTCTTTCGCTACTCATACCGGCATTCTCACTTCTAAGCGCTCCACCAGTCCTTCCGGTCTGACTTCACTGCACTTAGAACGCTCCCCTACCACTGATACCATTGGTATCAATTCGCAGCTTCGGTGGTGTATTTAGCCCCGGTACATTTTCGGCGCAGAGTCACTCGACTAGTGAGCTATTACGCACTCTTTAAATGGTGGCTGCTTCTAAGCCAACATCCTAGTTGTCTAAGCAACTCCACATCCTTTTCCACTTAATACACACTTTGGGACCTTAGCTGGCGATCTGGGCTGTTTCCCTCTTGACTACGGATCTTATCACTCGCAGTCTGACTCCTAAGGATAAGTCATTGGCATTCGGAGTTTGACTGAATTCGGTAATCCGATGAGGACCCCTAGTTCAATCAGTGCTCTACCTCCAAGACTCTTACACTTAAGGCTAGCCCTAAAGCTATTTCGGGGAGAACCAGCTATCTCCAGGTTCGATTGGAATTTCTCCGCTACCCACACCTCATCCCCGCACTTTTCAACGTGCGTGGGTTCGGGCCTCCATTCAGTGTTACCTGAACTTCACCCTGGACATGGGTAGATCACCTGGTTTCGGGTCTACGACCACGTACTAAACGCCCTATTCAGACTCGCTTTCGCTGCGGCTCCGCCTCTTCAGCTTAACCTCGCACGGGATCGTAACTCGCCGGTTCATTCTACAAAAGGCACGCCATCACCCATTAACGGGCTCTGACTATTTGTAGGCACACGGTTTCAGGATCTCTTTCACTCCCCTTCCGGGGTGCTTTTCACCTTTCCCTCACGGTACTGGTTCACTATCGATCACTAGGGAGTATTTAGCCTTGGGAGATGGTCCTCCCAGATTCCGACGGAATTTCACGTGTTCCGCCGTACTCAGGATACATTCAAGAGAGAACGAAGTTTCGACTACGGGGTTGTTACCCTCTACGACGGACCTTTCCAGGTCGCTTCGTCTACCTCGTTCCTTTGTAACTCCGTATAGAATGTCCTACAACCCCAAGAGGCAAGCCTCTTGGTTTGGGCTATGTTCCGTTTCGCTCGCCGCTACTCAGGAAATCGCATTTGCTTTCTCTTCCTCCAGGTACTTAGATGTTTCAGTTCCCTGGGTCTGTCTTCCATACCCTATGTATTCAGGTAAGGATACCATACCATTACGTATAGTGGGTTTCCCCATTCGGAAATCTTCGGATCAAAGCTTACTTACAGCTCCCCGAAGCATATCGGCGTTAGTCCCGTCCTTCATCGACTCCTAGTGTCAAGGCATCCACCGTGCGCCCTTTCTAACTTAACCAAACTAAAATTAAAAAAATATGAGCTACACTGTTATCTAGTTTTCAAAGAACATACATTTATATATGAGAGATAGTTCTCTCAAAACTGAACAAAACGAAACACGGAAACTTATATTGATGAACAGCGTTCATCAATTCTCCATAGAAAGGAGGTGATCCAGCCGCACCTTCCGATACGGCTACCTTGTTACGACTTCACCCCAATCATCTGTCCCACCTTAGGCGGCTGGCTCCAAAAAGGTTACCCCACCGACTTCGGGTGTTACAAACTCTCGTGGTGTGACGGGCGGTGTGTACAAGGCCCGGGAACGTATTCACCGCGGCATGCTGATCCGCGATTACTAGCGATTCCAGCTTCATGTAGGCGAGTTGCAGCCTACAATCCGAACTGAGAACGGTTTTATGAGATTAGCTCCACCTCGCGGTCTTGCAGCTCTTTGTACCGTCCATTGTAGCACGTGTGTAGCCCAGGTCATAAGGGGCATGATGATTTGACGTCATCCCCACCTTCCTCCGGTTTGTCACCGGCAGTCACCTTAGAGTGCCCAACTTAATGATGGCAACTAAGATCAAGGGTTGCGCTCGTTGCGGGACTTAACCCAACATCTCACGACACGAGCTGACGACAACCATGCACCACCTGTCACTCTGCTCCCGAAGGAGAAGCCCTATCTCTAGGGTTTTCAGAGGATGTCAAGACCTGGTAAGGTTCTTCGCGTTGCTTCGAATTAAACCACATGCTCCACCGCTTGTGCGGGCCCCCGTCAATTCCTTTGAGTTTCAGCCTTGCGGCCGTACTCCCCAGGCGGAGTGCTTAATGCGTTAACTTCAGCACTAAAGGGCGGAAACCCTCTAACACTTAGCACTCATCGTTTACGGCGTGGACTACCAGGGTATCTAATCCTGTTTGCTCCCCACGCTTTCGCGCCTCAGTGTCAGTTACAGACCAGAAAGTCGCCTTCGCCACTGGTGTTCCTCCATATCTCTACGCATTTCACCGCTACACATGGAATTCCACTTTCCTCTTCTGCACTCAAGTCTCCCAGTTTCCAATGACCCTCCACGGTTGAGCCGTGGGCTTTCACATCAGACTTAAGAAACCACCTGCGCGCGCTTTACGCCCAATAATTCCGGATAACGCTTGCCACCTACGTATTACCGCGGCTGCTGGCACGTAGTTAGCCGTGGCTTTCTGGTTAGGTACCGTCAAGGTGCCAGCTTATTCAACTAGCACTTGTTCTTCCCTAACAACAGAGTTTTACGACCCGAAAGCCTTCATCACTCACGCGGCGTTGCTCCGTCAGACTTTCGTCCATTGCGGAAGATTCCCTACTGCTGCCTCCCGTAGGAGTCTGGGCCGTGTCTCAGTCCCAGTGTGGCCGATCACCCTCTCAGGTCGGCTACGCATCGTTGCCTTGGTGAGCCGTTACCTCACCAACTAGCTAATGCGACGCGGGTCCATCCATAAGTGACAGCCGAAGCCGCCTTTCAATTTCGAACCATGCAGTTCAAAATGTTATCCGGTATTAGCCCCGGTTTCCCGGAGTTATCCCAGTCTTATGGGCAGGTTACCCACGTGTTACTCACCCGTCCGCCGCTAACTTCTTGAGAGCAAGCTCTCAATCCATTCGCTCGACTTGCATGTATTAGGCACGCCGCCAGCGTTCATCCTGAGCCAGGATCAAACTCTCCAATAAAGTTAGTTTGTCTAGCATCTAAAAATAAAAATTGACGTTTCACGTTGTTTGTTTCGTTCAGTTTTCAAAGAACTACTTGGTCGCTCATTTGCGACTTCCTTATGTTAACATCTTCATTTTTCAATGTCAACTAAGTTTTTCAATTTCTTTTTTGTCGTTTTCTGCGTTTCCGCATCAGCGACGGTTATTAATATATCATGCAGTATATACAGGGTCAATACTTTTTACAAAAAAAAATTTCACATCCCGTTAAAAACTTAAAAATCGCTGTAAAAATCATTATAGCACCCATTCATTCTTCATGGCTCCCCTCCTATCCATTTCATATCTTATCCCTTTATCAATTTACACGAGAGTGAAAATTCTAAATTTTATGTTATATTATTATTATAGGAGTGTGGTGAGAATGAGCATTAAGTATTCAAACAAAATCAATAAAATCCGGACCTTTGCATTAAGTTTAGTATTTATCGGCCTCTTCATTGCATACTTAGGTGTCTTTTTCCGCGAAAACATTATTGTTATGACAACGTTTATGATGGTTGGCTTTTTAGCTGTTATCGCTAGCACTGTCGTTTACTTTTGGATTGGTATGTTATCTACTAAGACTATCCAAATTATTTGTCCAAGCTGTGATAAGCCAACAAAAATGCTCGGCCGTGTCGATGCATGTATGCACTGCAATCAACCTTTAACACTAGATCGAGATCTAGAAGGAAAAGAATTTGATGAAAAGTATAATAAGAAGAGTTATAAATCATAAGTATCAAGGGAAATACGAGTTTGCAACACTACAAACGTTTCAACTCATTAAAAAGTTGATTTCTTAAGAAATCAACTTTTTAATTGTTTTATTAAATTTATTACACCTATTTTTTCGAAATAACAGTAAACATCCCTGTCATGTTAGGCGAATAATCTTTAAAATCATATTTTTCGTAGAATGACGTTTTACCTTGCGACGCAAACAAACCAATGAATGCTTTATCTGGAGCATTCTGATTTAAGTATTCTACTAAAGTATTCATTATTTTCTTTCCAATACCATTCTTTTGATACTCTGGATGAACCACTATATCTTGAATATAGAAATAGATAGCCCCATCACCAACAATTCTCCCCATGCCGATGATTTGATTATTATCCTTGACTGTTATACAGTAAATCGAATTTTGAAGTGATATTTCCGCCACCTCAAAGTTCATATAATTAGTCCATCCCACAGAATCACATAAATATTTATATTCTTCCAATGTTGGAATGTCACTTTTAATCTCATATTTCTTCAAAATGTCCCCTCCAAGAATTCATTTCCACCAATACAAAGTAAATTCGACAAACTTTTATCTAACCCTTCTTACTAACTTAGCACTGTAAATCCCGATTAACCTCACGCTAATCCTTATATAATAAAGAAAGAGGCTGACGTATAGCCGTCAGCCTCTTTCTTTATTATATATTACGCCTTATGACACTCTGGACAAACGCCATAAATTTCTAAGCGATGACTATTAATAACGAAGCCTGTCGTTTTTGCAGCTTCCTCTTCAAGTTGTTCCAAACCTCCATAAGGAAAATCAACAATCTTACCACATTTTTCACAAATCACATGATAATGTTGACTTGTAACATAATCAAATCTACTTGAAGCGTCTCCATAAGTTAATTCCTTTACAAGTCCAACCTCTTTAAATACACGTAAGTTATTATAGACAGTTGCAACACTCATATTTGGAAACTTACCTTCTAATGCTTTATAAATGTCATCCGCTGTTGGGTGCGTCATTGATTCCACAAGGTACTCTAAAATAGCATGACGCTGTGGAGTAATGCGTACACCCGTATTTTTCAGCATTTCTAGCGCTTCTTTTAATTCTTCTTTGACCACCGTCATGCACCCCGATTCTATACGGATTATTATTTTATAATTCTTATAAAGAGTGTACTCCTTTTCTTATAAATCGTCAATATTTCTACTATAAGTATGTGGTTTATTTTTATATTCAGAGCTTGTTTTTATGTATCTTTCCCTTTTTCTTCATATATTACATAGAAAAAAGTGCGACATAATCGCACTTGGAATACTATCATCTGAGGAGGTATGCCCTACACTTCCACTTTATGTAAGGCAGTAAAATATGTATAGACACTTGCCTTGTTTCTGCATATTTTATCTCCACTATAGATTTATTTTATATAAGAAAGAACATCCTCAATATGTCCTTTCACTTTCACTTTACGCCACTCTTTTACAAGTTCACCGTCTTTATTAATAAGGAATGTAGAACGCTCGATTCCCATATACTCTTTCCCAAAGTTCTTTTTCAGCTTCCAAACATCATATAACTCTGCTACTTTATGATCTTCATCTACTAAAAGTGTAAATGGCAATTCATGTTTCTCAATGAATTTCAAATGTCTATTCGCTGAATCAGGACTTACTCCAAGAATAACCGTATCCTTCTCTTGAAATACTCCATACGCATCACGAAAATCACATGCTTCAGTTGTACATCCTGGCGTCATATCTTTCGGGTAAAAATAGAGAACTACATTTTTACCGCGGAAATCAGCTAGGCTAACTTCTTCTCCGTTACTTCCCTCTAATGTGAATTCTGGTGCCATTTCTCCTACTGTAATCATAGTTATCACTCCTACTCTTTTCCTTTACTATAACAAATGCTTCCTTATTTTTCATTGTCTATTACAGACCTCATCACAAAAGCAAAAGGGAGTGTATATCCAATTAGCGCTTCTGCAATTGCAATCCATCGCCCAATTCCAATCGGAGATATGTCACCATATCCAACAGACAATAAAGTAACTGCGCTAAAATATAAACAAACTTCAACGAGTTGAAAAGAATGAGCGTTCAAACTTTCTCCGTCCTCTTTCAAAACTGCGAAACCCATTTCCTCTAATACAACGTAACTTAATCCAAACGCGATCAGTACTGTTGTATAGATTAAAAATAATGTGGCCAAATTATACAGCGAAAAAAAACGCGTTGAATCTGAATAGGAACTCCATAATAATTGGACACTTTTCAAAATAGCGATTGCTGCAAGTAATAGAATAAATCCCCATAACATGTCCTCCACCTCATTTTATATGTATGAGACGACCATTGGATTTATCCCTTAGAAACAAACAAGCTTCTATAATTAATTCCCAGCACCACGGTACCTTTTTACCCCTTGATTCCAAAGAGTGATTGCAATCGTAAAACAGATAACACCAACAATTGGCGTCGCGAATGCATAACTATTCCATTCTGTTTTTCTTAAAAAGTATGCTGCTGGATATACTCCAACAAACGCAAACGGTAAAACAAACGTTAAAATGAAACGAATTACACGATTATAAATATTAACAGGATAGCGCCCGTAATTACCTATGTTATACATAAGGGGCATAATTGAACTTTTCGCATCTGACCAAAAACCAAGGCTCGCAAGCGTAACAAATATCCCTCCATATACAAGTGCGCCTCCTCCTACCATCAATATAAATAAGAAGAAATCATACCAGTAAAAAGATAATTGTAACTCTACAGCTGCATATCCCATTACAATCATTCCTGTAATGGCCCCAATTAAAGACTCAAGTTCCATTCTTTCTAATATAATTTGAAACAAGCTATGAATCGGTCTCGTTAATATACGATCCATCTCCCCTTTAATAATGTAACGATCATTAAAGTCCCATATGTTAAAGAAAGCTGAGAAAATGGCAAACGGCACTAAAAAGAAACCATAAATAAAGATTACTTCTTCTCTACTCCAGCCTTTTAATGCTTGTGTATGCCCAAACACAACGAGAATAAAGATTAAATTAACAGCCTGTAGTGATAAATCAGAAAGTAATCCAACGATAAAATCGCCCCGATACTCCAATTTTGTTTTTATATATTGGCTTGCATATTGCAAAAATAGTTTTATATATATCATCTCATCATCCCCCTTGTACAATTAGACGTTTTCTCGCCGTTCTCCACATAAGTACAATTGGAATAATAAGGACAATCGCCCAAATTACTTGGAATAATAATGCCTCATACAATTTATTTCCTTGTATACCTTCTGAAAAAATCATACTCGGAATATAACTAATGGCTTGAAACGGTAAAAACATCATTGCCTTTTGGGCCCATAACGGATAAAAACTAATCGGTAATAATAGACCAGAAAATAAATCAATAACAACGCGTTTTGCATACATAATTCCACTATTATTAAATAGGAAGAACGTGAGCATTCCCGTCATTAAATTAATTTGTGTATTAATAATAAAACTAAATATTAGAGACAAGAAGAAATATAACCACGTTTGAAAATTCGTTGTAATTTGCAATGAAAATAATAACGTAACGATAACCATACCTGGAATTGAAAAAAATGCAAAACGAAATATCCCTTCCCCAAGACCTTGCATCACTTTCATCCCTAAATAATTATATGGACGAATCAGTTCTACCGCTACACGTCCTTCTTGAATCTCCATCGCAATTTCCCTATCTATATTATTAAAATAAAAGGCACGTGCCATCCACGCAATTGCGATATACGTAGTCATTTGCGAAATAGATAAACTTTCAATGTTCTCTTTTCCGCTATAAATTGCTTGCCATAAAAAATAATACGCACCGATATTAATCGTATAAATTAAAATCCCGCTATAATAATTTGTGCGATACGCAAGCATCATTAAAAAGCGAATTCGAATCATTTCAATATACTTACCCATGTTTAATACCTTCTTCATAAATGTTACGAATAATTTCCTCTGTAGACACTTCATTAATTTTTAAATCTTTAATTTGAAAGGCTTGTACTACTTTAGAAATAAGCATTGAAATAATAACTTCTTCATTCGGTATTTTTGCAACCCACGCGTTTTCCTCTTTCGCTTTCGACCAAACGACATGACTATCTGGCATAACCATTGATAAAGCCTGATAGGAAACTGGTGCAATAAACTGAAAATGTATTTCCTTCTCTGCTCCCCACTGCGTACGAAGATTATTTAAAGAACCGTCATACATAATATTTCCTTCATCCAGCATGATAACACGCTCACATAATGCTTCAATATCAGTAATATCATGGGTTGTTAATAAAATTGTTGTTTTATAACGTTCATTCATTTCTTTTAAAAATTCACGTATTTTCAATTTCACAAGTACATCTAGCCCAATTGTTGGTTCATCTAAAAATAATAACGGTGGGTTATGAATTAATGCTGCCGCTAATTCACAACGCATTCTTTGACCTAGAGATAACTTTCGAACTGGCTTATCTAATAAAGGACCAATATCTAACGTTTCAATCACGTGTTCCATATGCTCTTTATACTGAGCGTCTGATACACCGTACACTTTTTTTAATAAACGAAAAGATTCTTGTACAGCAATATCCCACCAAAGTTGTGAACGTTGACCGAAAACAACACCAATGGTTCTTACAAATTCTTCTCTCTGCTTATGTGGGTTCATCCCATTTACTAAAATCTCTCCTGATGTCGGAGTCAAAATCCCCGTAAGCATTTTAATTGTTGTTGATTTACCAGCACCGTTCTCACCGATATAACCAACCATCTCACCTTGTTTTACAGTAAAAGATACATCATTTACTGCTGGTACTATTTTATAATTACGATTTAATAAATCGCGAAATGCACCCTTTAAACCCGGACGACTTGAATAGGCTGTAAATTCTTTACGTAACCCTTGTACCTCAATTACCGATTTCATAATCGGACCCCCCTCCTAAATGTCACAACGAATAGTTTACCCAACTGCCTTCTCTATCACAAACAATACGTCTTTTCGAAAAACATGTTAGAATAATACATAGATTTTTGTAAGGAGATGAATGGTAGTGAAATTCACAAAATCAGAAGCATTACATAAAGAAGCTTTAGAACATATCGTTGGCGGCGTTAATAGTCCTTCTCGTTCTTTTAAAGCAGTTGGCGGTGGCGCTCCTGTTGCTATGGAACGTGGAAAAGGTGCTTATTTCTGGGATGTAGACGGAAATAAATATATCGATTATTTAGCAGCATACGGTCCTATTATTACTGGACATGCTCACCCGCACATCACAAAAGCAATTACAACAGCTGCTGAAAATGGTGTACTTTACGGAACACCAACAGCGCTAGAAGTAAAATTTGCAAAAATGTTAAAAGAGGCAATGCCTGCTTTAGATAAAGTACGCTTTGTAAACTCTGGTACTGAAGCAGTAATGACGACAATTCGTGTTGCTCGTGCTTACACAGGCCGCACAAAAATCATGAAATTTGCTGGTTGTTACCACGGTCATTCTGATTTAGTACTTGTAGCAGCTGGATCTGGTCCTTCTACACTAGGAACACCTGACTCAGCCGGCGTACCACAAAGTATCGCTCAAGAAGTTATTACTGTTCCATTTAATAATGTAGAAACTTTAAAAGAAGCGTTAGATAAATGGGGACATGAAGTAGCGGCTATTCTTGTAGAACCGATTGTTGGAAACTTCGGTATTGTAGAGCCAAAACCTGGATTCCTTGAGAAAGTGAATGAACTTGTTCATGAAGCTGGCGCACTAGTAATTTATGATGAAGTTATTACCGCTTTCCGCTTCATGTACGGTGGTGCTCAAGATTTACTTGGCGTAACACCAGACTTAACAGCTCTTGGTAAAGTTATTGGCGGCGGACTTCCAATCGGTGCTTACGGTGGTAAGAAAGAAATTATGGAACAAGTTGCTCCGCTTGGCCCTGCATATCAAGCAGGTACAATGGCAGGAAATCCTGCTTCTATGGCATCTGGTATTGCTTGTCTAGAAGTTCTTCAACAAGAAGGACTTTATGAGAAATTAGATGAACTTGGTGCCATGCTTGAAAAAGGAATTTTAGAGCAAGCTGCAAAACATAATATCGATATTACATTAAACCGCCTAAAAGGCGCTTTAACTGTATACTTCACAACAAATACAATTGAAGATTACGATGCAGCACAAGATACAGACGGTGAAATGTTCGGTAAATTCTTCAAGCTAATGCTTCAAGAAGGAGTTAACTTAGCACCTTCAAAATACGAGGCATGGTTCTTAACGACAGAACATACAAAAGAAGATATTGAATATACAATTGAAGCTGTAGGCAGAGCATTTGCTGCTTTAGCAGATAGCAAATAATCTCGTCATTAAAAGGAAAAAAGAAAGCACATCTTTCTTTTTTCCTTTTTTCTATTTCATAAATCCCACATTAATAGTATAATTATTCATAATTATCTGTTTTATATTCTTTTACATCATTACTATCTCTGTGTACAAGGTGATTCACACCTTAAATAGTAAGATTATTCTAACTTTTACAAGAGGGGGGATTGACGGATGCTCAATAAAACAAATACATGGACACCGTCTTTATTTCGAGATTATAGAAATGCAGAACATGATGCGTGTGGAATCGTTTCCGTTATGGAGAAACGAAAAATTCCTACAAAAGAAAACATTGACCTTTGCATACAATCACTCGTCAAAATGAATCATAGAGCTGGTTTCATTAATGGCGAGGGCGATGGCATCGGCATTCACATTGATGTACCAAAAACGCTTTGGAATGAAAAACTAAAAAGTAGTGGATATAATCCAACGATTGTGGATCATCCCCACTTTATCGTTGGACATTTTTTTCTAAATAAAAAAGAAAACATTACTGCCTTAAAAGATTATATTCGTACGCAATTAAACAACAAAAACTTTACTATCATTTTCGAAAGTGATGATGCAACAAACTCAGATGCGCTCGGTCCACTCGGTAAACAAGAAGAACCTTTATTTTGGCAAGTTGCCCTTATCGCAGAAAATGAAATTACAAATATTGAGCAAACATTATTTTCTGTCACAATAAAAATAGAGGAAAACGAAGCAATTCATGTTGCTTCATTAAGTCGTGATCATGTTGTATATAAAGTTCTAGGTGCTGGTGATACACTTGTTGCCTACTATAATGATTTACAACATCCACTTATCGCTTCAACTATGACATTAGGACATAACCGCTACTCTACTAATACATTATCTAATTTTTTTCGTGTACAACCATTTAGTATTCTCGGACATAATGGTGAAATTAACACAATCGCAAAATTACGCGATCAAGCTGAAATGATTGATGTACCACTTACTGCTGGAGGCAGTGACTCTCAAGATTTAAACCGCACCTTAGAAACCCTACTTGTTCAATACGACTACAGTTTATTTGAAGCAATGGAAATACTATTTCCACCAATTATTAATGAAATTAAACTTTATGAAACACCTTTACAAGATTTATATACGTATATACGTGAAGCATGGGGACATTTTGCACAAGGACCAGCTGGCATCATTTCCCGTTTTAAAGATGAAGCTGTTTTCAGCGTTGATTCCCTTGGATTACGCCCAGTATGGAAAGTAGAGACAGAAAGCTCTTATATTTTCTCTTCTGAACCTGGAGTTGTATCACCAACTAAATATGTAGCAGAACCAAAGCCACTCGCCCCTGGAGAAAAGGTCGGATTAAAATGGAATGAACAAGATGAACTTGTTCTTTATGAATATGACAAATATCAAATCCAAGTATATAACCGTTTTAAAAAGCGAATTGATACTACCAATTATCATTTAAATTTATCTATCCCTGAAACGCAAAAAATCCAAGGGCTATGTGATTTTGTTCAAGTTGAAACGAAACAATACGTCGCTTTCGGATGGGACCGAGAACATATTCAGCTTCTTGAACAGATGGCAACAAAAGGTGTTGAACCAATACGCTCACTTGGGCATGACTCACCACTTGCCGCACTTGATACTGATAGACGAAATATCGCTGACTTTATTAAAGAAAGTGTAGCTGTTGTTACAAACCCAGCAATTGACCGTGACCGTGAAATTGAACACTTCTCTACACGTACTGTACTTGGAGAGCGTCCAAGTTTATTAAGCGGCGCAAAACGGCCATTTGTAGTTGAAATGCTTTCACCAATTATTTTAGAAGGCAGCGTGGCACAACCTATTGCAGAGGAATTACACACAATTACGTACGAACAACTCACAGCGTTATTTAGGACTCATAACTCTATTGCCACAATCTCTGCTACATTCAGCTCGTCAGAAACCCTGCAATGTGCATTAAGCCGCATTAGTTCTGAAGCGATAGCTGCTGTTAACAATGGTGCTTCCCTACTAGTATTAGATGACGCAAAAGCCCATCTAAATGAACGCTTGTGGATTGATCCACATTTAGTTACCGCGAAAGTACATCAAGAATTAAGTGAAAATAAATTACGCCGCAATTGTTCTCTCGTTATACGTTCTGGTGCCCTTCGCTCCTTACATGACATTGTCACGCTATATGGATTAGGAGCAGATAGTATTAATCCATATTTATTATTCGCGACTGTAAGTGATGGAACAAAAACACCAATTACGAATCTGTATAATGCACTTAATAAAGGATTAGAAAAAGTCATTTCAACAATTGGAATTCATGAGTTACGTGGTTACGGACGTCTCTATTCATCTATTGGGTTACATGAGGAAATTGCAAATATATTACAAATCACAAATTTCTTCGGTTCAAATGATTTAGCTTTTTCACTTGAATCACTTGCTGAAGATGCAAAAATACGAGCAGAGGATTATAACAATCCTAAAATTAGAATGCGAAAATCATTTCATATATTCCCGCGAATTTGGAAAGCAATCGGCGATGTTGCAAAAGGAAATCCTTATGATGACTACCGTGACAAGTTAAGTGAACTAGAAGAGAATAATCCAATCGCAATCAGACACCTTGTTCAAACGAAACAAACAAAACATGTCGTTCCAACTGAAGAAGTATCTATCGGCATTCAAAATCATAATTTACCATTTATTATTAGTTCTATGTCATTTGGTTCTCAAAACGAAATTGCCTTTCGCGCATATGCAGAAGCGGCCGATCAGCTAAATATGATTAGCTTGAACGGTGAAGGCGGCGAAATTAAAGATATGATCGGGAAATACCCACATACACGCGGACAACAAGTGGCATCTGGGCGATTTGGAGTAAATGCCGAACTACTAAACTCATCGAATTTAATTGAAATCAAAATCGGTCAAGGCGCAAAGCCTGGTGAAGGTGGGCATTTACCTGGTTCAAAAGTGACAGCCAAAATCGCTGAAGCACGTAATGCGACAATCGGCTCAGATTTAATTTCACCTTCTAACAACCATGATATTTATTCAATTGAAGATTTAGCTCAAATGATTACGGAAATTAAAACAGCTAATCAACTTGCCAAAGTAGCCGTGAAAGTCCCTGTTGTTCCTAATATCGGAACAATTGCTGTCGGTATCGCCAAAGCTGGTGCTGATTTTATTAACATTAGCGGATTCGATGGTGGAACAGGTGCTGCACGTATTCACGCCTTGCAACATGTAGGTCTTCCTGTAGAAATTGGTGTTAAAGCCGCTCACAACGCTTTATTAGAAGCGAGCATGAGACATAAAGTAGAGATTTGGGCAGATGGTGGTATTCGAAGTGTAAATGATGCCTTGAAAATCATGCTCCTCGGAGCAAACCGTATTGGATTTGGCACACTGTCAATGATTGCAATCGGCTGTACTACTTGCCGTGGGTGCCATCTAGATACTTGCCATGTTGGAATTGCGACACAAATTGAGTCTGAAGCACAGGCAAAAGAACATGGATTACGCCGCTTCGTCCCACGCGAATTAGAAAGCGCAGTTGCTGGCCTGCTAAATTTATTCACCTTTTTCGGTGTAGAACTAAAACGATTAACAGGACAGCTTGGGTATACAAATTTACAAGCAATTGTCGGGCGTTCTGATTTATTAGAGCAAGTTCGGGGCGAAAATTTATTAAACTTATGTAATTTACTACAAATAATAGAACATCCATCTGTTACAACAACAAAAGACGTACCAGAAAAACAATTTAAAACAGTTCATTCCGCTGACTCAAAAGAATTAGTAGGCGTTGGTGTAGAGCAACGCGTTATGGGCGGTCTAGAATCATGTCATCGCGTTCGCAGTAAACTATATGAAGCTACTCAACTTGAACCACTTACATTAAAGTATACGAATGGTTCTATCCCTGGAAATGGGTTAGGTGCTTACAATAGTGAAAATTTATTTATACACGTAAATGGCGGCGCACAAGATGGCATTGGTAAAACTTCCTTTGGTGGTGGTATTTATATAACGAAATCAAAAGGAAAAGACGGAGTATATTATAACGGTTCTGTCGGAAAAGGATTTGGATATGGGGCACAAAAAGGGGCACTATACGTGCAAGGGAACGCTGATGCTCGTGCTGGCATTCGCCTTTCTGGGGCAGACATGATCATTGGAGGTAGAATAACAAAACCACTCCGTGAAAAAGAGCAAGGAAATATAGGTGCATACTCCAATATTAAAGGTTTTGCTTTTGAATATATGACAAATGGGCGAGCGCTTGTTTTAGGTGACCCTGGTCCATGGATTTGCGCTGGCATGACTGGCGGTGTTGTTTATTTGCGTCATGATTCAAACTTAGGCTTAACAGAACAGGCCTTAAAAAGAAGAATTGCAAAAGGGGCAAATGTTACATTACAATCAATTAGTAAAAATGGTTTGAAAGATGTAACTGAATTATTGCTAGACTATATTCGTGTACTAAACGAGCATGAGCAATATGAGGAAGTTGCTTTGTTAACCCCATTATTAGATGATATACAGAACCAGTTTTTTGAAATTATCCCAAAAAAAGAACAGGCAGATCCATCTATCTCAACAGAGTAACATGAGTAATTTTCATTATTAAGAAAAAATTGACGAAGTACACTTCTCATAGTAATCTATAGTAACAATTTGAGACCTGCTGAAATTCAGCAGGTCTTTTTACTAAAAACTGATGTTTAAAAGAAATTAGGAAAAATTATAAAGTGAAACTTTAATTAGCCTACAGCAATTGAGCGTTTACCGGCATCCAGCTACTGAATTTAGAGGCGGGAATCTTACTGTTCACAATTAGCCGGATAAAATGAATACTAATTTCTTTTAACGTCACTAAAATATCACTTGCTAACATATTGTAATGAATGTATAGTATCATGTTGTACATTCATTATGACAAGAGAAAGGATCTTATTAAGGGTATGAAACTTGGTGCTCGCATTTTAAAAACGGGTATTGCCATCACGTTAGCTTTATTTGCTTGTATTTTACTTCAATTACCGAGTCCGGTATTTGCGGGAATTTCAGCTATCTTTGCTGTTCAACCGTCTGTATACCGTTCTTATTTAACCGCACTTGAACAGATTCAAGCAAATGTAATCGGTGCGATATTTGCTATCGCATTTGCTACTGCTTTTGGACATAATCCTTTTATTATTGGATTAACATGTATATTAGTAATTGCTCTTACACTGCAATTACGATTAGAAAACACAATATCAATTGCTTTAGTAACAGTTATCGCCATTATGGAGTATCAAGGCGAAGACTTCTTTAGTTTTGCCTTACTTCGATTTGCGACAATTATGATTGGTATTATTGCGGCTTCACTTGTAAATTTAGTATTTATGCCGCCGAAATATGAAACAAAACTTTATCATCGTATCGTTGATAATACAGAAGAAATTGTAAAATGGATTCGAATGAATAGCAGGCAGGCTTCTGATTTTACAACGCTAAAAACTGATATTGATCGTATGAAAGAAAAAATGATCAAACTAAATCATTACTATTTGCTGTATAAAGAAGAAAGAAGCTACACGAAAAAAGTAAAGTTCGCAAAAATTCGTAAGCTCGTTTTATTCAGACAAATGTTAGCGACAACAAGCCGTGCTTTAAGTACGTTAAAATCATTACACCGTACTGAAAATGAACTACGCTACATGCCGGAAGAATTTCAGGAATCTATCCAAAACGAACTTGATTCATTAACGCATTATCATGAACAAGTTTTATTAAAATTCATTGGTAAAGCAAAAAAACAACAATCAGTTGAAATGCTTGATGAAGTTGAAACAGGTAAACAAGAATTAATTGATATCTTTATGGAATATCAAAACAAGGACGATGAAGAAGCATATAAAACATGGTTACATCTCTTCCCTCTTATTTCTTCCATCATTAACTATAGTGAAGAAGTAGAGCATTTAGATTTACTTGTAGATAGCTTCTACACATACCATAAACCAGAAAAAGAACTCCAAATCGATGATAAAAAAGAAGACGAATAAAAAAGCAGCTCCTTTTATGCTAAAGGAGCTGTTTCTGTTATATGTTGAAGTTGATATAAATTATAATAAAATCCTCTTTTTCGCATTAACTCTTCATGAGAACCGGTTTCTTTAATCTGACCGTCTTCAATGTAAATGATCGTATCAACATGCGTAATTGTCGCTAATCGATGTGCAATTATAATCGTTGTCCGGTCAGCAGCTAACGTCTGAAGCGCCTCTTGAATATACCTTTCATTTTCTAAATCTAAAGCCGAAGTTGCTTCATCCAATATAAGTACCGACGGATTCTTTAGAAATACGCGTGCAATTGCCACGCGTTGCCTTTGCCCACCCGATAGCTTCACACCACGTTCTCCAACGACAGTATTATAACCATCTGGTAAATCTATAATAAAATCATGAATTTGCGCAGCTTTGGCAGCTGCAATCACTTCTTTCTCTGTAGCTTTCGGATTTCCATATAAAATATTAGCTTCAATTGTATCGCTAAACAATAAATTATCTTGCAGTACAATTCCAATATTACTACGTAAATTTCTCATATTATACTTCCTTACATCTATGCCATCTACATAAACCGTGCCTTCAGAAACATCATAGAAACGCGGGATCAAACTAGCAAGAGATGACTTCCCTCCTCCACTCGCTCCTACAAGCGCTACTTTCTCTCCAGACTGCATAGTTAATGACAAGTTGTGTAATATCTCTTTTTCATCTGCATTATAACGAAAAGAAACATTATCAAATACAATTTCTCCATTTAATTTTTCCGTTTGTATCGCATTTGGCACATTAACAATATCGTATTTTTCATCTAACAGTTCAAACACACGATCCATCGATGCAAAAGATTGTGTCAATGTTGTAGATGAATTAACAAGGCGGCGAAGCGGACTATATAAACTATCCATATATCCAACAAAGGCTACCATCGTCCCTAGCGTTAACTGCCCCTGAATTACTTCATATGCTGCAAAACCAATCACAAGTAACGGACCTAAATCGGTTAACGTATTTACTGCCGAAAATGTTCTCGCCGTCCAACTTGTATGGTTTAATGCTTTCGTTAAAAATTCATTATTTCTTTTTTCAAACTGCTTCCCCTCATACTCTTCTAACGCAAAGCTACGTGTCACTTGCATTCCTTGAATACGTTCATGCAAATACCCTTGCATCGTCGCTAACGCTTGTGAACGCTCTTTCGTCAATTTCCGAAGACGTCCGAAAAAATATTTCACTGCTATTACATAAATAGGTAAAATCAATAACGCAACAAATGTTAATTTTATATTCATAGAAAACATAACAATGATAGCGATAGCAATTGTTGCAGTATCTAACCAGACGTTCATCAAACCTGTAATTACAAAATCTTTCGTTTGTTCTACATCATGGATGACCCGTGAAATAATCTCCCCTGTTTTCGTATTCGAATAATAACGTAAGCTTAACTTTTGTAAGTGACCGAAAATATGCTTCCGCAAATCATACAGTATTGTATTTGCGATACGTTGCGCGAAATATTGACGATAATATTCAATCGGTGGTCTTAATACCGCAAAAATAAAAAAAGCAATTCCAATCGCTGTTATTAATTGAGATGTTTTATCTTGAAGTGAACCCGCCCCTTGAATTACATCATCGATAATATACTTTAATAACCACGGCATAATAAGTGGAATACCGAACTTAACTAGTCCAATAATAATTGTAATAGCAATAAGCCATCGATATGGTTTAACAAATTGTAAATATCTTTTTATGCCCTGCACATAATCCCCCCCTCTAATAGGACAAACCTGCCGGGAAATTCCCTGCAGGTTTGTTTTAATTTCTGTACATTAAATATCGTTCATACCACATATCTACGAAATCTGGTGCGAATGGACCTTTTCTTTGATGAATCCACTGTGTTAAATGTGCTACATTTCGTTTTAAAATTGTATCTATAACAGGTGGATACTGCATAATTTGACTATGTTTTTCATACTCATCTTCATCTAGAAGCGTATATGTCATATCTGGATACACTTTAATATCTAAATCATAATCAATATACTTTAATGCTTCAGAATCATACGCAAAAGGTGAGCTTAAATTGCAATAATAATATACGCCATCCTCCCTAAGCATCCCAATCACATTAAACCAATAGTTAGCATGAAAATAACAAATTGCTGGTTCGCGCGTAATCCATGTTCGACCATCTGATTCTGTAACTACTGTACGATCATTCGCTCCGATCACAAGACTCTGTGTCCCTTTTAAAATTGTTGTTTCTTCCCACATTCTATGAATGGAGCCATTATGTTTATAACTATGTATTTGTACTTTTTCTCCTTCTTTGGGAAATCCCATATATGCTCCCTTCTTTCAACTGCAAATGCCCTTTGAACGGCATTCACTTTTTTTCTATTATAACTTTTTTGTCAAAATTTTAAAACTAAAGGGATAAGACTCTATTTTCCACACTGAATATGCAGGAGGTTTATCGTTGAATACAATAATCCCCAATCTTCTCAGGAAACAAGGATTGGATTGTATTGTATTATTTATAAAGTGAAACTTTAATCAGCCCTCACCAATCGGGCTTTTACGGGCAGCCCGCCCCCCACCTAACTTCTTTGCTTTCGCTGAATTTTGAGGTGGGGGTCTTATTGCCCGGCAAATAGCGGGATAAACGAGGACATGTAATAAAAAAAGCCCTTCTCTATTTGAAGGACTTTTCACCTGAGACAATGATATATCTTATCCTAAATTTGAAATCATTTTTTCAGTTGCAAAAGATTGGATTACACTATTTGTTTGTTCTTCAAATTTCTCATGTAACATCTTCAACGCTACTTCTGTTCTATATATTTCCTGACGGATAAAATGCAGTTCCTTTTTATCGCACATATCTTTTTCATTCATTTCAATTTGTTGATACTTCTCTAGATGTGCTTGTAACTTTAACAACTCATCCATCGTTTCTAATTGCTCCCCTACCAACTTATCAAAATCGTTCATTACTTACCCCCTTTGGACTTATTCATCAGTTATTATTCCTAATTACATATTTCTAATTGTTAACTTCCTTTTCCTTTGACTACATTTGTTGACTTATTAGAAGTTATGTCGTTCATTTTCTTTTCATTACAAAGATCCACACACAAAGAAAACACTTCTCTCGAATTGGAGAAGTGTTTTTCTTTCATTACTCGTTTGAACTAGAAGATTGTGATTGTTTTGCAGCTGACTTAGCATTTTGTTTTTTCACAGCATGCACGTCTGTTTCAGTTGCAAATTCTGTACCATAGCTAGCGTTTGCACTTTGTGCACCAGAAGCTTGTGCTTTCTTTGCTTCTGATTGTGCGTTTGCTTGTTTTACTGCTTGTACATTTGTTTCAGTCGCAAACTCTGTACCATAACTAGCATTTGTACTTTGAATGCTAGCACCAGAAGTTGCCTTGTTATAACCTTGTTGTTTTTTACTCATCTTTCTCACCTCCACAACCAATAATGTAACCAATTCACTTAGAGGCTATCCGTAATTTTATTTTGAATAATTTCCGCATATATCTTTTGTTACTTATTCAAACTATAAGAAATGGAGGTGGAAATATGTATATAGGACGCGATATGACTGAACTAACAATGGTTTCAAAACATGAATGGAAAGAAGATGAATTAGCTTATTTTCATCACTCACTACAACAGATTCTGCCTTATTTAAATGCAGAAGGTCAAAGTATTTACAAAGAAATTGTAGTAGAAATTGAATCAAGAGGCGGCTTACAAGAAGGTGAAGCTAGTTGGACTCATGGGACAAAAATTTCTTACGACTAAAAAAGTGTTCCCTAGATTGGGAACACTTTTTTATTTATTGTATTGTAATTTTCTCCACGCAATTTTCGTAAATAGTACGATGCGATTTCGAAAAAGGTAATTGCTCAAATGCTTCTTTCGATACAAATTTCAATGTATCTGTATCAACAATATTGCCAGTTACCTTTCCATAAAATACAAATATATCCCAAGTACGATGTGTAAACGTATGTTGTACATTCATTGCATATTCATCAATAGAAACCGCGAGTTCAAATTTTTCTTTCATATAATCTATAAGCTGTTCCTTCTGATTTCGAATACCTTCTCCAAGTTCAGCATTAGGAAACTCCCACATATTAGCTAACAAACCTGTACTTGGACGTTTATTAATAACGTAACGACCGTCTTCAGTTTGAAGTACTCCTGCAACAATAGGTACCATTTTAGGAGCTTTCGCTTTACTTTTTACTGGTAATTCTTTTTGAACACCTTCAGCATATCCTCTGCAATGCTCACGTACAGGACAAAGTAAGCACGATGGATTTTTAGGAATACAAATCAGTGCACCTAATTCCATCAATCCCTGATTAAAATAAGATGGGTTTTCTACTGAAATAATTTCACGCACAATCTCTTCAAAAACTTTTCGAGTCTTCGGTTTTGCAATATCATCCCATACTGATAAAATGCGAGATAATACACGCATAACATTTCCATCAACTGCCGGCTCTGGTATACCATATGCAATACTTAAAATAGCACCTTTTGTATATGGTCCGACTCCTTTTAACTTTTCAATTTTCTTTACATCACTTGGTACAACCCCGCCGTATACTTCTTTTACCTCTTTTACTGCCGCATGTAAATTACGTGCTCTAGAATAATATCCTAAACCTTCCCATGCTTTTAATACTTCTTCATCATCTGCGTTCGCTAACGCTTCAAGTGTAGGAAACTTCCCCATAAAATTTGCGTAATATGGTTTTACGGCTTCTACTCTTGTTTGCTGTAACATAATCTCAGAAACCCAAACGCGGTATGGATCTTTATTTTTTCTCCATGGTAAGTCGCGCTGCTCCTCTTCAAACCAACCAATTAAATCATTTTGAAACTGCTCTATATTAAATTTTTTTAGTATTTCAAGTGTCAAACTTGATCCCCCTCATTTTTTTGCATATAAGTACTATTATAAAGATTTTAGGAAAAAATTTAAGTAAGATGACATAGGAAATTGAAGGCAAAGGACTTGAGGTATCGAATAAAAAGAGTTACATTAATAAAAAACGGAGGTGGATTTTTATGGACACAGCCACTCACCTTGTTATGGGTATCACTTTAGGTAGCTTAGCAACATTAGATCCAGCCATAGCACAAAGTGATATTGGCCCACAAGCTGTTATGCTTGCTACAATTGCTGGTTCCAACATTCCTGACATTGACACAGTTTTAAAATTGCGTAATAACGCTAAATATATAAGAAATCATCGCGGAGTTACTCATTCCATTCCCGCGGTAATTCTTTGGTCATTTCTTATAAGTGGCATCTCTTTCGCCTTCTTTTCAGACGCTCCATATCTTCATCTACTACTTTGGTCATTTATTGCAGTCTTCCTTCACGTCTTTGTCGATATTTTTAACGCCTATGGTACACAAGCATTACGGCCTTTCACAAAAAAATGGGTCGCACTCGGCGTGATTAATACATTTGATACCGTAATTTTCTTTATCCATATACTTGCAATTGCTTGCATGCTCGTCGGTTCTCATAAAGGATACACAGCCTTAGCAGCATATATATTAATGATTATTTACTATATCGGACGGGTTATGATGCACCGAAATATAAGAAGCGTTGTACACAAACGTTTCAAAAATGTCGAAAAGATTATCATTTCTCCTTCTTACCGATTTTATCATTATCATTTAGCAGTCGTTACAGCTGATTATTACTACGTTGCGAGATGGCACCGTGGTAACATCATGATATATGACAAATTCGATCGGGTACCGTTCCCAGAAAATGATATTATGCGAGCAGCTAAACAAGATGAAAACATCTCGGCCTTCCTATCTTTCTCTCCTGTATATCGCTGGGATATTTTTGATCATGATCATTATTATGAAGTACGATTCATTGATTTACGGTATCGCAGTAAAGATTATTATCCATTTGTCGCGATTGTTCAGCTCGACCATAATTTAAATATTATTAGTTCCTATACAGGATGGATTTTTAGTGAAGAAAAACTTCGAAAAAAGCTGGAATTACTTCCACATTAAAAAAAGCGACTTAAGTCGCTTTTTTTAATGTTTCAAATGATCTTCTTGATTAATTAAATGGCTATACTTCGGATTATTTGTACGCATTTCATGAAGGCGTACACCATGATTATTAATCCATGATCGTACCACTTGCTCAGTCATTTCCTCACCTTGATAACGCCCTGATTTTGCATAAGTTGTTTGAAAATCTTCCCAAAGTAATTCAACCCACGCACGTGCTTGTCCGTAAGAAAGCTTGTCATTCTTATCTAATAATTCTTTCGTTAATGCTTCATAAATATCATTCATGTTCTAATCTCCTTTTCCCTATTTATCCCTTCATTTCTAAAGGATAGTTTCTTCTGTTTTGCACATTCTATAAGTGATACTTCTTAAAGAGGTATCAACTGATGATGAGGAGGGCGTTCGCAATGGGTAAACAAGCCGAATTTTGGTCTGAGTCAAAAAACAACAGCAAAATCGACGGTCAGCCGAAAGCGAAATCACGCTTCGCTTCGAAGCGACCTAACGGCACAATTAACACGCACCCACAAGAACGTATGCGTGCTGCAAATCAGCAGGAAGAGTAATACAGTTACAACCTAAAAAATTAACTTCCTACACGAGGTGATAAAGATGAGCTACCGTGATCGTTTAGATAGTCGTTCTGAATTATTTAACCATACGTGGACTCGTCCGAAACATGCGAAAGCGCAAGTTAACGGACAGACGCAGCAAACCCAGTCTCTCATTATATTGGCCAACGAATGTAAAAAACGCCAATTTTAGAATCTCCTATCTCCTTTAACGCCTACCAAAGATGAAAACCAGAGAGATATTTGCTCTCTGGTTTTTATTTTTCTTGCAATAAGGAAATTGGTATTCCAATCTCTTCATTATCATTTTGTTTATAACCCCAAGCGAATACCCCATTGAAGTAAGTAATTTTAAATAATATACCAGGTTCTTCTATTAATTCATATGTTTCACCAATATGGAATTTGTTTATATCAGTCATATAAGCGCGAGCCATTGCCATCTTTCTCATTAATACATCGAACTCATTTACAATTCCAAGCTGTTCAGCCTTTATTGCTTGCTCCTTCAAATCCCCAATTTCTTCTCTAAGCTCATGTGGTGTCATTTCACTGTAGCGTTTTGGCATATTCATCTCATTATTCCCCTCATCCCTCTTCACGTTTCATTTGTAAAAATATCTCTATCTCATCAATAGAGAATCCTTTTCGATATAACGCTTGTTTCATCTTGTTTTCAAATGTCCATCCATCATACTTCTTATATTTCTCATAATACTTATTCCCATGATAGTGTAACGCTTCTTGTTGCTTTTCGTCATCTCTTTCGTCTTTCAATTCTTCCAAACAAATTTGAATTACTTCTCTAGAATACCCTTTTCGAACAAGCATCTCATCCAACTTTAGCTTCATTTGTAAAAAAGAATGCTTTTGATAAGATTTTTTTTTCTTTTCTATGAGAAACAAGGCATTCTCAATTTGCTTTTCCTTCGGATATTCTTGTAAACTATGCATAATAATTAAATCCTGAACACCTTTATTTAACAACTCTCTTTTAATAACAGTTGGACCTTTTCGATTCACATTACTTTGCGTTCGCGTATATAAAACCGCGTACTCTTTATCATTAATATATCGGTCATGTAATAATTTCGAAACGACTTCAGAGATGATGGCCTGTCCCACTTCTTTTTTTCGTAAAAAATCTTCTATTTCTTGTTTTGTTCTCATTTGATAGGATAAATAGGAGATTGCTTGTAAATATGCTTTTTGTACCTCTTCATTGTACAAAATATTTCCTAACTCTATTTCATCAATTTCTAAGCCTTTTTGTAATCCATGTTTCATTAAGATTACTTGATCCACACTAAACCCGTACTCTTCACCTTGGCCTTTATCAATATAAATATTAAATCGTTCTTTCGATCGCTTTTGTACTTCTATTTTTGTAATGACAGCCATACTCTCACCTCCCTATTATTTTAACATAGTCGAGGAACATTTTTTCTTTTCAAGAATATATATAATGAGGAGGAAATGATTATGAAAATCGCAATTTCTGGTGGCACTGGTTTTATTGGTAAATACCTCTCTACTTTTTTTATTCAAAAAGGATATATGGTCTACATTCTTACTCGAAAGAAAACTACTAGAACCTCAAACCATAACCTTCAATACGTACACTGGACACCAGATTTATCTACCTTTCCACTCTCCTCTATCGATGTAGTCATTAATCTAGCTGGAGAATCTATCAATAGTAGATGGACAAAAAAACAAAAAGAAACAATATTAAACAGTAGAATTCAAACAACAAAAGGACTTATTCAACAACTACAAGTAATGGAAACAAAACCACATACATTTATTAATGCAAGTGCTATTGGATACTACGGAACATCTGAAATAGAGTCTTTTACTGAGCAACAAGAAACTCCCGGAAATGATTTTTTAGCAGAAACAGTATTTTTATGGGAGCAAGAAGCAGCTAAAGCATGTTCTCTCGGAATAAGAACAATTTACACAAGATTTGGCGTTGTATTAGGTGCAGATGGCGGAGCCTTGCCAAAGATGTTACTTCCCTATCAATTCTATATCGGCGGCACCATTGGTTCTGGGAAGCAATGGTTATCATGGATTCATATAGACGATGTCGTTCGTATGATGGATTTCATCATACACAAAAAAGAAATTGATGGCCCTCTTAATATGACAGCACCAACACCTATAAGAATGAAGGAATTTGGAAAAACCATCGCTGTCGCAACGAGAAAACCACATTGGCTGCCTGTCCCTTCATTTATGCTTCACGCCTTATTAGGTGAGATGAGCATACTTGTACTAGAAGGGCAACATGTATTACCTATTAAAGCAATTAAACATGGATACCAATACACATTTCCGGCAATAGACCATGCATTACAAAATATACTTTCGCATACAATGTAGTACTTCTAAAACAAAATTTTACATGGGCCCTTTTAAAACTTTCATTTTCTAGGATCCGAAGCATTACCATACAAATAACCTTTCAGTTACTTTCCCTTAACTTCCATTAGCATTATAAAGTAACAGAAATGAGGTACCTATGAAAATATTGCTCAAACAAGCCATTGTATACCCTATTACATCTCCAAAGTTTCAAGGCGATGTACTCGTTACAGAAGAGCGAATTACCGAGGTCAAACCTTTTATTCAACCTACTCAAGATATGACCGTTATAGATGCACGGGCACTCCATCTCTTACCTGGCTTTATTGATGTCCATACTCACCTTGGTCTCTATGATGAAGGTACTGGTTGGGCTGGAAATGATGCCAATGAAACATCTGAAGTTTCAACACCACATATTCGTTCTTTAGATGGTATCCACCCTTTCGATATTGCCTTTCAAGACGCTGTGCAAAATGGAATTACAACCGTTCACGTTATGCCTGGTAGTCAAAATATTATCGGGGGTACTACTTGTGTAATAAAAACAGCTGGAACTTGTATTGATCATATGATTATTCAAGAACCTGCTGGTTTAAAGATTGCCTTTGGAGAAAATCCTAAAAAGGTCCATAGTAATGGAACGAAAGAATCCATAACACGTATGGGGATTATGGGGTTACTACGGGAATCATTCTATGAAGCACAACACTACGGGCACGAAGCTGATTTTCGAATGCTTCCTATTTTAAAAGCATTACGTCGTGAAATACCCGTACGTATCCACGCTCACCGAGCAGATGATATTAGTTCTGCGCTACGCTTTGCAACGGAATTCAACCTCGATCTACGTATTGAACATTGTACAGAAGGACACTTTCTTGTTGAAGAGCTTTCGAAACACAATTTGAAGGTTTCAGTTGGTCCCACTCTGACACGCCGTTCTAAAATCGAACTAAAAAACAAGACATGGGATACTTACCATATATTATCCAAAAATGGTGTGGAAGTTTCTATAACGACAGACCATCCTTATACACCCATTCAATATTTAAATATTTGTGCTGCTGTTGCAGTAAGAGAAGGGTTAGATGAGAAAACAGCACTAGAAGGAATCACCATATTCCCAGCGCGAAATTTGCGTTTAGAGGATAGAATTGGAAGTATCGAGGTTGGAAAAGACGCCGATCTCGTGTTATGGACTCATCATCCTTTTCATTATTTAGCCAAGCCTGTACTAACTATGATTGATGGAAAAATAATTTACAAAAAAAATAAAAAAAACTAGTTTATTTTTTTGACTAGATAAAGTATTATACGATTATAAACTGAATGAAACCATAATCAATTTGTGTCGTGATTATCATTTTCAAATTGATGAATGGGGAAGGCAAATGGTGCGCCACCAGCGTTAGAAACTGGTTCTAGTGGGTTCGATTCCCACCCCGAAATTTTTTAAAGATTGATATAAAAATTTCGAGGGTGGGGTGTTTTTTCGTCATGCTACCCTCGTGTGAGGAGGAGTTAGTATGTTGAAAAAACGCGACTTACACGACAGCCACGTTCTATACGAGTTAATGGTGGATCCAGCTGTCTTCCCTTTTGTGCGTCAAAAGGCTTATTCTTATGAAGAATATTTATTCTTAACGAAACAAACAATTGAAGCTGAAGAGCGTGGTGAATTAATTTCACGCACAATTTTAGATGAATGGGGTAACCCCATCGGAACAATTACTTTATTTGATGTGCAAGAAAAAGCTGGGTTTCTCGGGACATGGCTCGGCAAACCATATCATGGAAAAGGCTATAATAAATTAGCAAAAGATTCATTTTTTAGTGAACTTTTCTATGAATTAGATATTGAAACAATCTTCATGCGTATTCGTAAAATAAATATTCGTTCTATTAAAGCTGCAGAAAAACTGCAATATGTAAATCTAGCAAACGAAACAAGAAAAGCCGTATATGATGAAATTAACGCAAACGAAGAAGTATATAACTTATATGAAATTCCAAAAGATCAATACACACTTGCTACAATGCGAGATACAACCTTCCAAGATGCTCATCAATTAAAAGAAGCATAATCTAAATTTTCTGAAATGATAATCAATCATTAACATTTTCCATATGCGTATATCCCCTCATGTCTTTGGAAACGATAAATAGTAACTTTAAGACACGAGGTGATTTGTAATGGATAAAAAGAAACGTGATAAAGCAAAAAATACATTATCTAGTACACAAGAAGTTCTCTATCAACGAGAATTTCAAAAAGCAGATCGTGCAGCAGGATATCGCTCGAAAAGCATTTAAAGTGAAAATGAATAATTAGAAGTTTCCCCCCTAATTATTCATTTTCATTACATAATTTTCTCGACTGATAGAAGTAAGCAAAAAGGACCCTTATACATAAGGGTCCTTTTTGCTGTGGACAACTTTATCCACAAAACCAACGAAATTGTTATTAATTTTCAAAAACATTTAATATTTTTCTATATTAAAGTATATATCAGCTGTTTTAATTGTGGATATTTTTCTAAAAATTGTGGACAATGTGGATATAGTTGTTAATATTCCGACTTTACTGTTTAATGAAAGCGCAATCCTTTTGTGGATAACTAGCTGAATTTTCTTTGAAAATAATAAAGAACCCTCTTTACATATACAAAGAGGGTTTCATATTAAGTAAAAGATTGTGCAAGAGCAGGTGATTTAATAGGTATATGCCGCGGTTCTGCATGATTTTCTGCCAAAATTGCATCTACAATATGACCAGCTGGCTCTGGAAGATAGATGCTTTTCATTGCTTCTTTCATTTGAAGAAGCTTCACATCATCTTGTAATAATGCCTCTGTTTTTGCAAAAACCTCACTATCATCGCGAATGACAACTGCTGCTCCTTTTTTTTCAAAGTACATCGCATTTTCATTTTCTTGTCCTGGAACAGGTTTATATAAAATGACAGGTACTTGCAACGCTGCTGCTTCACTTAATGTTATTCCGCCTGGCTTCGTAATCATACACGAAGTAACTCGGAATAATTCATCAATATTTTCAACATACCCAAACACTTTTAATGCATCGGAATTTTGATTCTGTAAACTTAATAAATCCTGTTTTAAAGCTTCATTTTTCCCACAAACGACAACTACTTGTAAATTAGGCACTGACATAAATGATTGGCATAGTTCTTTTACATTTCCTAATACCCCATGAGCACCTGCTACAATTAGTAAAATCTTTTTATTCTTACATAACTGATATTTATTATATATGATGTCTGGATTTACCTTTAACTCAAAACTACTCCGAATTGGAATTCCTGTTTCAACAATTTGTTCCGCAGGTACACCGATATCAACCATCAATTCTTTCACGTGATCCGTTGCAACAAAATAACGATCTACTTCTCGATGAATCCATATTTTGTGCACGCAAAAATCAGTTAATACGTTATAGACAGGAATTGAAATCCCTGTTTGTTTCTTCAATTCTGGTACAGCGATAATTGGAAATGTATTAATTACAATATCTGGTTTCTCCACCTGTAACAGTGTTTTCAAACGTTTTCTTCCAAAGTTCGCATACCAAGATGCTATTTTCTTATCATAAATTTTTTCTACCCCGTAATAAAACAAACGATATAATTCTTTTCCTATTGTATAACTTTTTAAATATAAATATTTTGTAATGTCAGTTATAAATGGATGTGATTCTCCAAACAAGTCGCATACAATAACATCTTCAATTCCTTTTTGGCGAAATGTTTGTTCTAATGTTTTTGCTACTTGCACATGACCATTACCGTAATGTGCAGTTAATATTAAAACCTTGGGGTTTTTTATCAAACAAATCCACTCCTAGCTTTTTGTTTCTCCATATTGCATATACGACAATAGGAAAAACATTTTCCTTAAAAATTACATAAACAGATTCTAATAATTCCCTTTTCAGCTATGTACCTGTCGTGGATATGCAAAGCATATAAGATTGACCCCTTAATCCTATCTGTGCTCATATCTTTACATTATACTTTCCTATAAGAGCTTTCGCAATAACTTACAAATGTTCTCTATTCCATGATACTCACTCTTTTACTTCTTAATTCTTTTTACTATTTTGATTTCCCTTTACAATTATGTAAATTTCTCCACTTATTCCGTACAAAATTATGGATATTCTACTTTCAGTATACTCTTTTATCAATATATACTCTAGATTTTATTGTAAAGAAAGCAAAAAGCCTAATCCAATATTTGGATTAGACCGCTTGTAAAATATGTTTAGCATGTTCTACATTTTTCTCAGTAGGTGGTTCTACATTTGCGAGTGGATACTTATGTCCAAGCGCCTCCCATTTATATACACCAAGCTTGTGATATGGTAACACTTCAACTTTTTGAACATTAGACAGACTTTGAATAAAGCTAGATAGTTTTTGTAGATCCTCTTCATTATCCGTAACACCAGGAACTAATACGTGTCGTACCCAAATCGGTTTATCCTTATTCGATAAATAACGAGCGAATTGTAAAATATGTTCATTTGGTTTCCCTGTTAATTTACGATGCTTTTTGGAATCGATATGTTTCAAATCCAATAAAACTAAATCTGTATAATCCATTAAAATATCTAGCTTACTTTGGAATTCTGGTTCCTCAGAATAACAACCACCAGAAGAGTCGATTGTTGTATGGATACCAGCCTCTTTACACTTTTTAAACAACTCAATTAAAAAGTCTAGCTGTAATAATGGCTCTCCACCGCTAACTGTTATACCGCCTCCGGAGGCTTCAATAAATGGAAGATAACATGTCACATCCTGCATCACTTCTTCAACTGTTATTTCTTTACCTTTACCGATTTCCCAAGTATCAGCATTATGACAATATTGACAACGTAATAAACACCCTTGTGTAAATATGACATAACGAATCCCTGGGCCATCAACAGTACCACAAGACTCTACAGAATGTATTCTTCCTTTTACCATGTTACTTCCTCCTTTATTGAAACAGCCTCCCTTCGCTATATATTAAGAGCGAAGGGACACTTTTTTCATTTACATGCTTTCATGCATTGTACGGTTAATTACATCAATTTGTTGTTCACGAGTTAATTTAATAAAGTTTACAGCGTAACCAGATACGCGAATTGTTAATTGTGGATATTTCTCAGGATGTTCCATTGCATCCATTAATGTTTCACGATTAAATACGTTAATATTTAAGTGATGGCCTTCTTTTACTGCATAGCCATCAAGCATAGATACTAAGTTACGTACTTGTACATCATCTTCTTTACCAAGTGCTTTTGGAATAATAGAGAATGTATTAGAAATACCATCTTGTGCATCTTCATATGGTAATTTAGCTACAGATAATAATGAAGCTAATGCACCTTTTGTATCACGTCCGTGCATTGGATTTGCACCTGGTGCAAATGGTTCTCCAGTACGGCGTCCATCTGGAGTGTTACCAGTTTTCTTACCGTATACAACGTTAGATGTAATAGTTAAAATTGACATTGTATGAACGGAATTACGATATGTTTTATGTTTACGAAGTTTATTCATAAATGTTTTCACGAGATTTACAGCGATTTCATCTACACGATCATCATTGTTACCGTATTTAGGGAAGTCTCCTTCAATTTCGAAGTCCACTGCAATACCGTTTTCATCACGGATTGGTTTTACTTGTGCGTATTTAATTGCACTTAATGAGTCTGCTACTACAGATAGACCCGCGATACCTGTTGCCATTGTACGAAGAACATTCGTATCATGAAGTGCCATTTCAATACGTTCATAGCTATATTTATCATGCATGTAATGGATAACATTTAGTGTGTTTAAATATAGACCCGCTAACCATTCCATTGTCATATCAAACTTATGCATAACTTCTTCGTAATTTAATACTTCAGAAGTAATTGGTGCGTACTCAGGACCAACTTGTGCTTTTGATTTTTCATCTTTACCACCGTTAATCGCATATAATAATGCTTTCGCTAAGTTTGCACGAGCTCCGAAGAACTGCATTTGCTTACCGATTCTCATTGCAGATACACAACAAGCAATTCCGTAATCATCGCCGTAATCAGCACGCATAATGTCATCATTTTCATATTGAATTGCTGATGTTTTGATGGACATTTTCGCACAGTAGTTTTTAAAGTTCTCTGGTAATTGTTTAGACCAAAGAACTGTTAAATTCGGTTCTGGAGCTGGTCCTAAATTATCTAATGTATGCAAGAAACGGAATGAGTTCTTTGTTACTAATGGACGACCATCTAATGCAATACCACCGATAGATTCAGTTACCCAAGTTGGGTCACCAGAGAATAATTCATTATAATCAGGTGTTCTTGCGAATTTCACAAGACGTAATTTCATAATGAAGTGATCTACAATTTCTTGTACTTCTTCTTCTGTTAAAGTACCATTTGCTAAATCTCTTTCAATGTAAATATCTAAGAATGTAGAAGTACGTCCAAGACTCATTGCAGCTCCGTTTTGCTCTTTAATCGCCGCAAGATATGCGAAGTATAACCATTGGAACGCTTCTTGTGCATTTGTTGCTGGTTTAGAAATATCGAAACCATGAGAAGCAGCCATTTGTTTTAGTTCTTGAAGTGCACGCATTTGCTCAGATAATTCTTCGCGTAAACGCATTGTATCTTCGCTCATTACACCGCCAGTTAAATTTAAATCAGCTTTTTTCGCTTCAATTAAATGATCAATACCATATAATGCTACGCGTCGATAGTCACCGATAATGCGTCCACGACCGTATGCATCTGGAAGACCAGTAATAACGCCTGATTTACGTGCATTTCTCATTTCTGGTGTATATGCATCGAATACACCTTGGTTATGAGTTTTTCTCCAATCTCTAAAAATACGACTAAGTTCTTTGTCCATTTCGTATCCATAAGATTCACAAGCTTGCTCCGCCATACGAATACCACCATATGGTTGTAAAGAACGTTTAAATGGTTTATCAGTTTGGAAACCGACTACCTTTTCAATATCTTTATTTAAGTATCCTGGGTCATGTGATGTAATAGAAGAAACAATTTTTGTATCCATATCAAGAACGCCACCGTTTTCACGTTCTTTTGTTGTTAAATCCATTACTTGATCCCAAAGTTGTTTCGTTGCTTCAGTTGCTTCTGCTAAGAAAGATTCGTCTCCTTCGAAAACGTTTACATTATTTAAAATGAAATCGCGAACATCAATCTCTGCTTTCCATTTTTCACCTTTAAAGTTTTCCCATGCGTTTTTAACATTTTCTAATACTTGAGTCATCCTAATCTCCTCCATTTTTGATTAGTACAGGACTAAGATTTTTTATATAACAGCTTACACACTTAGAATACTACTTTTTTAAGAAAGTGAACGAAATAGTTGTGACATGTTTGTGAAAAGTTGAGCAAACCACTATATATATAGTGGTAACTTCATTTAAAAGTCTTTAAAATTAACCCTTTCCTTAATTGTATTTTTTTGGTATTATTATATACGAGTCCTATTTTGTAATATAAGAACAATACCCATTGTAGAGCTGTAATACTCTTATCTCCTAATCTGTTATAGTTTTTATAACAGAACAAAAAAGTGTACACATGTTGTACACTTTTTTGTTACTTCTATAAAACATCTCTTTTTCTATTGCCATCATAGAATCCGCCACGATTGTCTGTTAATGCAATTATTTGCTCTAGTCCCTCTATATGATCACCTATAATTCGAAGTACAGCTGGAGGATGACCTATTTTTGCAAAATGTTCACTGGGACGAATACGGTTCATCTTATCAACCTCAACACGATATACACACGCAATTTCAAATCCAGAAAGAAGAGCCTTCACTTGTGCTACACAAGGTGACAATAAAGATTTATACCCAATTGCTTTCAAACACTTGTGGCTAAATGCATTAGGTACCGCAATAAGTGATCCTACCCCTAAATCCTTTCTATCACAAGCTAAATTTAGTGCATACTTAAACGCAGTTACAAGATGAAGTGGTACTCTTAGATCTAAATAATGATTTAAATCATTTAATGCGACGTCCTTTCCATCTGCAATAGCTTTTGCAAAAGGATATAGCTCCCTAGCTGGAATAACAAAATCACCATCTATAAATAACACAATTTCTCCTTTTGCAAAATAAGTTCCAAGTGAACGCCCTACATCGTTTCCAAGGGCTTCTTTATATACAATTGTCGTTGCGCCCTTGTCTTTTGCAATCGTTGCTGTTTTATCTGACGAACCATTTACGACGACGATGATTTCAAAAGGTTCAATTTTACGAAGCTCTTCTATAACGTTTCCAATTGTTTTCTCTTCATCTTGTACAGGAATAACAACCGATAGTTGCTTTCCTTTATACAAATTGGATGTAACGCCCCATCCTTGATAAAAATCTTCGAAATTTAAAGTATGATAGACGCTATTCCTTTTCCTATTTCCATCATAATATCCCCCGCGTGTATCACTGCTTACTATCCGTTCCGCAACAGCTTCTATATGATCACCTATCATTCTTCTTTCAGATTGAGAAAGGCTCGTGCCATATGCAGCATGTTCAACCGGTCGAAATTTATTCGGTGTAATAACATCAATAGCACAATGACGGCTAATTCTCCATTTACTTTGTGCTATACGTAAATGAGCTACAATAGGATTAACTAAACATTCGTATCCAATACTCTGGACGACTTCTTTCGTCAACGCATGAGGTACAGATAATAAAGAATCTATTTTTAATTCTTCACGCTCTAACATTGCATTTAATATTTGACGCCACACTGTAACAGAATGGGGTTTTTGTTTCTTTAAAAACAATGCGTCCAAATTATTTAAAACGATGTCAGTCTGATCATGTAAAATCGGATTAAGAAACAATTGTAATTTTGAAGTTGGAATAGCAAAGTCCCCATCTATAAATAGTAATACATCACCTATCGCATATTTTGCGCCAACTGCACGTCCAACATCGTTTCCTAATAGTTCTGTATGCCTGATTACTTTACATCCTAACCGATTAGCAACCTCTTCTGTACCATCATTACAACCATTTGCTATTACAATAATCTCTACTGGATTTAACGGTTTTACCGATTGAATAACGTCTGAAATTGTATCCACTTCATTACTTGCAGGAATAATAACTGATAGCGACTTAGCCATTGTTTTCTTCATGAAACCACTTAATAGTTTCTTTCAATCCTTGTTCCCACGTTACTGTCGCTTGAAATTGAACAAGCTCTCTTAACTTCGTTACGTTCGGCCTTCTATTTGGAATTTCTTCAAAGCCATGTGGATATACTTCCTCAAAAGGAACTTGTATAATTTTTGAAGAAGATTTCGTTAGTTTTTTAATTGTTTCTGCTACTTCTTTTATACTCTTTTCGTTCTCGGAACCTATATTAATAATCTCACCATTTACCTTCTCATCCATTGCTCGAATCGTTGCCTCTACCGCATCACTTACATACGTAAAGCAACGTGTCTGCTTTCCATCTCCATATACGAGAATATCTTCTCCTTGCAGGGCCGCACTGATAAATCGTGGGATTACCCCTGCATACGGACCATCTTTCGCTCTTGGACCATAAATATTAAAATAACGAACAATTGTTACCGGTAAACCTTCTAATGCGTAGCCTAAACATAATGTTTCTTCTAATGTTTTACACACTGCATAACTCCAACGTATTTTAGAAGTTGCCCCGTACAATCGGTCCCCTTCTTCTGAGAAAGGCGGTTTGCCCTTGCCATATACTTCGGAAGTAGATGCAAAAACTACTTTCTTCTTTCCTTTTAATGCTGCTTGTAAAATGTTTCTCGTTCCATCAAAATTCGTTTCAATGAGCTCTATACTTTTTTCCATTGTCGTTTTAACACCTAAAATTGCTGCTAAATGAAACACTACATCATGTTGATTTACTAACTCATAAATAGAATTTTTGTCTAAAACACTTATTGGAATAACCCGCATCTCTCTCATTAGCTCATTATGATACTTATTTTTCCCTTTATAGAAGTTATCCACAATCGTGACTTCATAACCCCTTCTCACCAACTCTTCAGCTAAATGAGATCCAATAAATCCGGCCCCACCTGTAATTAAACATTTCTTACTCATACACTCACCTTCTTTATAATTCCCCTTGTATCTATTACTCGGTTCATTCCTTTAAAAAGCTTCCAATCGATATTAGAATGATCAGTTAAAATTAAAATACAACCTGCCTCTTTAACTGTTTGTTCATCCAAGGCAACGGATTGATACACCTTATCTCCAATTTCTGCAGAAGAAATATATGAATCATGGTATTTTATCTTGTATCCTTCTTTTATTAGTAATTGAATAATTGGCAAAGCCGGTGATTCCCTCAAATCATTTACATCTTTCTTATACGCGATTCCTACAATTAAAACTAGTCCGGGTGATTGCACCATGCCCTTTACTTTCCGGACAATTTTCTCTGGCATTTCTTCATTAATTGCATGTGCCGCCTCAATTAATTGACTAATTGCCCCATTCTTTTTTATTCTCCATTGAAAATATAAAGGATCTACGGGAATACAGTGCCCCCCTATCCCTGGTCCTGGCCAATACGGAGTAAATCCAAACGGTTTTGTAGATGCCGCTTCAATAACCTCATAAAAATCAATCCCTAAACTTTCACATAGTGTGTTTAACTCATTTACTAAAGAAATGTTAACTAAGCGCTGAATATTTTCAAATAGCTTACACATCTCTGCTACTTTCGGAGAGCTAACAGGTACAACTACGTCAAAAATGCTACTATATAAATCCTGTACTTTTTGTTTGCACTTTTCTGTTTGTCCACTAATAACTTTTGGAATAGCTTGAACTGAATATTGACTATTTGCTGGATCAATTCTCTCAGGAGAATATCCGATATAGAAATCTTCTCCTACCTTTTTGCCGGCTTGAGAAATAATAGGAATAATAACTTCCTCAAGTGTGCCTGGGTATGTGGAACTTTCAAAAATGAAGGTTTGTCCTTTTTGGAGATTTTGTTGTATATAATGCGAAGCTGAAATGAGGGCACTTAAATCTGGTTCTCTTCGTTCATTAATTGGAGTTGGAACAGTAACAATAACATAATCACTATTTTGGAAATCAGTAATACCTTTATCTGGTGTATTTACTATTAATTTATTATTAGTCAATAAACTTTGTAACACTTTAGAAGAAACATCTGGAATATAACTTTCTCCTTTTATAATCGATTCTATTTTTCTAGTATCTTTATCTAATCCTAGTACGGTATATCCTCTTTCTGCAAAATGGACTGCTAAAGGAAGACCAACATACCCTAATCCAATAATAGCTACTTTACTACTAGCATTCATCTGTATTCTTTTCTTCCTTTCTCAATTGTTGAATAATGTCTCTATCGCGATCTCCATCCGTAAAACTCCCACGTTCGTCTGTATATTGTAATAGATAAGCAATCGCCTCAAGTTGATCACCGAAAATACGGTCAAATGCCGGAATACGTCCATTTACAAACCCATGTTGCTCCGGGCGTACCCGATTGGTTTTTATAACATCTACAAATTCTACTGCTGTAATAGAAAAAACCTCCAAAATAGCTTTCATTTGGGCTAATGGCGGAATAACAAGCGAGTCATATCCTATTTTCTCTATTACCCTTTTATGCATAGCATGTGGTACTGCCGTTAATGAGTTATTCCATAAATCCGGTCTTTTCGCTACTAAATTCACAAAATATTTCCCCATACTAATTGGATCTGCAGGATGAAACATATCTAATAAGCATTGTAAATCATTTAAAACCACGTCACTTCCATCTTCAACAGCTTGCAAAAATGGAGTGAGTTTTTTTGCTGGAATAACAAAATCACCATCAACGAATAAACAAATATCTGCCGTAGCATGCATGGCACCTATCGCTCGTGCTACGTTATGTCCAAGCGCCTTCGTAAATTCAACAACAATAACATTTTCTAGCTTTGCGTGTTTAACAGTCTCAAAATCTGCGCCATTCGCGACAACAATAATTTCATCTACCCCTGCTTTTTTCACTTCTTGTATAACAGATCTTATCGTCATTTTTTCTTCTGACACTGGTATAATCGCACTATATTTCGCTTTTTCCTTCTTTAATACAACGGGTTTATAGTTCCCTATAAACTCTCTATCCCTGTTTCCCTCCGAAAAACCGCCGCGTTTACCATATGTTTCGATTACGTATTGTAAAGCACGTAAATGATCACCCATAATACGGCTAGTCGCTTTCGGATAAGGAGAACCAGGTGATGTTCCCGTATGCACAGGACGAACCTTATTTGTGTGAATTACATCGACCGAAGCCGTATCAACAATATCTACTCCTCTAGACATCGCCATCGCTTGAAATAGTGCTGGATCTGCTAAATTCCACCACCCAAGTTTCTCGATAACTTTCCTGTTCATCGCATGTGGAATTGCGATTAAAGATCCAACAACAAGCTCCTTTTTATTCAAATAACGATTCAACATGAACTTTCCAACTGTCGTATAATGTGGTCTCATCTTTAAATAAACCGACCATGTTAAATTATTCACAACAATTTGATGCCCTTGTTGAATCCCTTTCACGAAACGTTGTAACTCTTTACTATCAATAACAATATCACCATCTAAAAACAAGACAATTTCACCTTTTGCTTCTCTAGCTCCAATAGCCCGTCCAACATCATTGCCAAGAGAATGTTTATAATAAATCATGTGACAATGATGTTGTAACGCTATTTTTTTCGTCCCATCTGTTGACCCATTATCTACCACGATAATTTCGTAAGGCTCGAGCTTCTCCACTTCTACTAAAACTTGCGATAAAGTACTCGCTTCATTGTGCGCTGGAATAACAACTGATACTCTCATACTTGTATCACGCTTACCCTTCCAATCGAACATAAGCAATAATAGGAGTACGCACAATTACATCTTCCGGTGGTCCATAAGAAGGAGAAGTACGCACAATTATCGCCCCATCTGTCACAGATAAAAGAATGCCTGTAACAATTTCTACAGCTGTCACAACTTGCACTAGCTCACCAACATGGTTACGTAATTCATCAGTAAATAACATATATAACTCTCCTTTCTTACACTTCTTTAATTGATATAATGCTTGTAAATGGTAATAAAACTTCAGTTCCTATTCCTTCTTGCAATGTTAAGAAATCATCACCAACTGCTACAATAACGCCTGTTAATTGTCCAACCGTCACCGTAATTTCTACGTTTTTACCTAAATACTGCTTTGCAATTTCTTTAAAAGGTGATGTATTGCATTCTTTTAAAATATTACAAATAATAGATTGAAATTGACTTGATTTTATAAATTCTTCCGTAGCTTGCTTAGAGTTTCTTTGAATAAACCTTGCAAAGTTTTGCGAAAATAAAAGTCGTTCCACAGCAGGCAATAATTTGTCATCTAAAAAATAGCCTAATTGTCTATTAAATAATCTTGATAACTTATGCCAATATTTTCCGAACAGACACATACACTTCTCCTCCTATTATTTTTAGATTACAAAATTTTACATCCATACATCTTAATGTATACAAAACAGGTATTTTTGTGATAGGTAAGGCATACATTTTCTAAAAGAAATATTTGTTTAAGGGCATAAAAAAAACTATCCAAAAGGATAGTTTCTTACACTTCAATATTCCGCAACATTGTATAAATGTCGTTATTCACTTTACCAAACGATTTAATGTTGTTTTGGATGTTAGATAATAAAACGACATACACACTTCCGCTTTTACTAAATCCATTTAAGCAATTCCATCCTGGCATTACACCGTGATTCGAATAACTTCCTGGGTCTACGTACCATCCAAATCCGTAATCTTTTTTTCCGCCTGTAAACATTTGATCATAGCTCTCTTTTGAAATTAACTTTCCAGAGAAGAGTGCTTCGTTAAATAAATATAAATCATGTGCACTCGTATATATATCACCACAACCATATAGTTGTGACATGCTCGGAATATTAGGTGTTGTCATATTGTTATTTACTATTTTATAACCCGTTGATGGGAATCTTGTTTGTTCTAATTCTGTGCCAAAACCAGAATGTTTCATACCCACGGTAGCAAAAATATGTTGTTTAATATATTCTTCGAGCGGCTGTCCACTTACCTTCTCGGCAATGTATGCAAGTATAGAGTAGTTCGAATCGGAATACTTCCACTTCTCTCCTGGACCACCAATACGCTTTTGATTTCCTATTCGCTTTATCAGTTCTTCATGAGAAATATCTTCTTTTCCCTGCTCATATTCTGGAATCCCTGATGTATGTGTTAATAGATGTTTTAGCTGAATACTATTACCTTGTGGAAAATCTGGAATATACTTCGCAACAGTATCTTCTACTTGTAATTTTTTTTGATCTTTCAACTGCATAATAGCGGTTGCTACAAACGCCTTTGAAATAGAACCAATATAAAAAGTCGTCTCTGAATTATTGGGTACTTGCTGCTCTTTATTTGCCATACCGTACCCTTTATTCAGAAGAACTTTTCCGTTCTTCACAATAACAGCTGTCCCGCTAAATCCTGCGTTTTGTAAATACTGGTCCAATTGAGCGTTTTCATTAATTTCTTGAGGTGGTCCTTCAGTAGGCTGTTCCGCAGCTTGCGCTTGCTTCACTTGTTCTTCCTGCTCTTTTTGTTTTTGTTTTTGTTCTTCTTGCTTCTTTTTTTCTTCTTCTTTCTTTTTTAGCTCTTCTTGTTTCTTCATTTCTGCTGCCGCTTTTAAAGTTTCTTCTTTCTTATTATGCTCAACAATTTTTGTATACATGAAATATACAAGTGATAATAGTAAGACGAGAATGATTGTCCTTTTTATGTATACAATCGGCCGATGTGCTTTCCCATTCGCATTATTTTTTTCCTGATCCATAATTGCTTTTTTCCCCTTACTCACCAATAATTTAATTCCTCTACTAAAGATTTATTTTAGTAGATTATGGATAATCCATTCTATATCATCCCTACTTTATCACGCACTGCAGATATTACCAACCCATATGTACAAAAAAGAAAAAGAAAATTTACAAAAGTAAGATTCCCTTTAAATTATAAAAAAAAAAAAGAGGATATCCTGTAAAAAATTGATGTTATCAATCTTTTTGGACATCCTCTTATCTCATTATTTATACGTGTTTTTTCATATCATCGGCAACAGATTCAACATTTGTACCTACGATAACTTGTACACTTGTGTCACTTAATTTCATAACGCCTTTTGCACCGGCACGTTTTAATGCTGCTTCGTTTACTTGACTAGCATCTTTTACTTGTAAGCGTAGACGTGTTGCACAGTTATCAATAACTGTTAAGTTTTCTTTTCCACCTAGAGCTGCTACGTAAGTTTCACCAATTGAACCTGCAACTGGTGCATCCACATCTTCAACTAACTCATCGTCATCTTCACGACCTGGAGTTTTTAAGTTGAACTTCTTAATTAAGAAGTAGAATACTGCAAAGTAAATTGCTGCATAAATTAAACCGATACCTGCTAATAATACAGGTTTTGTTGCAATACCAAAGTTAATAACATAATCAATAGCACCTGCGCTAAATGTGAAACCATCACGAATGCCAAGTGATGTTGTTATGAATAAAGAAAGACCTGTTAATACTGCATGCACACCATATAATACTGGTGATAAGAACATGAATGAGAATTCGATTGGCTCTGTAATACCAGTTAAGAATGAAGTTAATGCTAAACCAGCTAACATACCAGTAACTGCTTTGCGTTTTTCTGGTTTAGCAGCCGCAATCATTGCGAAACACGCTGCTGGTAAACCAAACATCATAACTGGGAAGAAACCAGTCATAAACATACCTGCTGATGGATCTTTTGCAAAGAAACGAGCAATATCACCATGAACAAGATCACCAGCTGCATTTGTAAAGTCACCAAGTACAAACCAGAAATAAGTGTTCATTACGTGATGTAAACCGATTGGAATTAATAAACGGTTTAATAATCCGAATAACCCTGCACCGATTGAACCTAGGTTTACAATACCGTGTGACACTGCATCAATACCAGTTTGGATTGTTGGCCAAATTTGACCAAATAATAATCCTAAAAGAAGCATTACAATAGACGTAATGATCGGTACGAAACGTTTTCCAGCGAAGAATCCTAACCATTCTGGTAGTTTAATCTTATGGAATTTGTTGTATAGTAATCCAGCGATAACCCCGGCAATAATACCACCGAGTATAGCCATATTTATTTTTGGTGTCAAAGCTGCTGCTTTAGAAACTTTATTCATCGTATCTGCTAATTTAGTTGGATCTACTGAACCGACTAAATCTTGAACACTTTTTAATTTATCATTTAATTCTGCTGTTGAGTAAGTAACACTTAAAGCATTAGTTGTATTCTTCATAACTAAATAACCAATTGCACCTGCAAGACCAGCTGCACCACTACCGTCAACAGATAAGCCGATTGCAACACCAATTGCAAAAATAAGTGCTAAATTATCAAAAATTGCTGCACCGGCCTGTGCCATAACAGGAATGTTTAATACGTCTTCTTGTCCTAGACGAAGCAATAATCCTGCTGCTGGTAGTACTGCGATCGGAAGCATTAAAGCTTTACCAATACGTTGTAAAAACTGCAACATTTTAATTCCCCCTAATTCAATTTATGAAATCGTTATCATTATAAGTACGCCTTAGAAAACGCTTTCTATTTACATAACCATAATAACATATAGTTGTATAGATGTGTAGTTTTTATTTTTGGATTTTTTATGGATAAATCTCCTATTTCCAAACTGTTATATAAAAGGGAAATTCTCCTTTTTTAATACAGAGGACGCGAAACGAACGACCTGCTATAGAACATGTAACTTTCGTTTTATCATTCCACTTTTTCATGTTATTATTTATTTCCGAGCATATCGGGAAAAGTAAACTTAGTTAATTCGAAATAGGAGCGTTGGTACTATGCAGTGCATTGAAACAAACAACTTACAACAGTTGTTAGAACAAGTAAAACCATATACAAAAAAAGGAAAACTTGCTACTTATATCCCCGAACTAGGAAATGCAAATCCAGACGATTTAGGGATTGCCATTTTCCATAAAGAATCAGAATATATCCATGCAGGCAACTCACAAACACTATTTACTCTTCAAAGTATTTCCAAAGTAATTACACTTGCCCTTGCCCTTTTAGACCGTGGCGAAGAATATGTATTTTCTAAAGTTGGAATGGAACCAACGGGTGACCCATTTAATTCTATTATTAAGTTAGAAACGACAAGTCCGTCCAAACCCCTTAATCCAATGATTAATGCAGGAGCATTAGCTATTACAAGCATGTTAGCAGGAAAAGATAACGAGGAAAAAACGGAGCGTATCCTTCATTTTGTACGTGAAATAACAGATAATCCTACTATTAATTATTCTTCTAAAGTTGCCAATTCAGAATTAGAGACAGCTTACTTAAATCGTTCACTTTGTTACTATATGAAACAAAACGGAATTATCGATTGTGACATCGAAGAACTTATGGATTTATACACTCGTCAATGTGCAGTTGAAGTAAACTGTATTGATTTAGCACGTATTGGCTTAATTTTTGCAATGGATGGATATGATCCATATAAAAAGAAACAGATTATCCCTAAACATATTACAAAAATTTGCAAAACATTTATGGTCACATGTGGTATGTATAACGAATCTGGTGAATTTGCAATCCGTGTTGGTATCCCTGCAAAAAGTGGTGTAGCCGGTGGCATTTTCGGCTGCGTAAAAGGTGAAATGGGAATCGGTATTTTCGGGCCAGCTTTAGATGCAAACGGAAATAGTATCGCTGGTTTTAAAATTCTTGAACTTCTTTCTGCTCAAGAAGGCTGGAGTATTTTTTAATGGAAAGTTATCCTGCTAGTATAGCGGGATTTTTTTATTTGATCTGTTATCAATATCCATACAAAAACGGTATTGAAAGTTTCTCTTTATTATGCATATTTGCTCCCCCCTCCCGAATAATATAGTACAACCTAGCGCTATATGTGGAGGTGTGAAAGATGAAACTAATATTTCAAATGGGAAAACAACCTGTTCTTGAAAAAACAATTCTTCTTTTTATATTGAGTATTGTAGAAAGCTTAAAGCTAAAAGTTGTTTCACTCGACGAAGCTCACCGATACATATTCAATTTAGAAGTACTTGAACTATTAATGGACCGGAACATCGATGATCAAGTACTTGAACTTATTCATTTCGGAATGGGACTTGAAGACATTCACCATGTGCTTCCTGAAGAACTTGAGCATACGATCGAAGAATTAAAGTGGCTTTGCATTCAAGTATTAAGTGAGTACAGTATGCATGAAGAATCCGAACAATTAATTGAAGATATACGGTAAAAAAAGCACCTATGTAGGTGCTTTTAATGTTTTTTTAAACTATTTTTATACGCCTCAATATTTACTGGTAGCTCTTCCTCTTCCAAAGTATGTTCATTTACATCTTTATGAATGAACGCACCTTTAGGTGGTTGATGATCATGCCCTTTTTTCTTATGATCAAATGCTTTCCCGCGTCCCATACAAATCCCCCTTTCTTAAAAGAAATCCGTATTAGTATGGAGAAAAGTACGTCGATATATGCAATCCCTTGCTGTATTTCCAAGGAAATACTCGAACCTTGTTTTCTACTCTCCTTACAACAACTGATCAATCCCAATAAGAATTAATAACACTCCTGCAATAACCGTCGCCCATTTCCCTAAGTATTCTGCTAAATATCGTTTTCCTACATACCCAAAACCACTTATGCAAATAAAACTAAACACCCCAGAAATAGTCGCTGTAAGCCAAAGGTTTAAATTTGTTACTCCAGCATCGAACCCACCTGCGATATTATTAATAGACAATGCAACCCCTAAAACAAGTGCTTCAGAAAAACTAATTGTTTTAGATCCATCGAAATCTGCTTTTTCTGGATCACGTAAAATTCCCATAAGTACATTATCATCTTTAGAACCTGCTGTATTTTTTTGACTCAAGAAAGGCTGGCATAAAATAAACACCCCGATTATCCCTAAAACGATTGCTCCAATCAAGTTTGCTGTAAACTCTGAAATAAATAACGCAATCCAGTTCCCAAAAAATCCCGCTAATAAAGTAAATAAAAATCCAAAGAATGCGATGATAAAATTGTTAAACCACGAAATACGAATTTTACGAATGCCATACGCAATTCCAACACCTGCATTATCTAAATTAGAAGCGATCCCGATTAAAAAAATTGAAAATAAGCCTGCCGTACTCATAAATAGTCACCCCTTTTTCTCACTTTTCAATGCATATTATGAAAATGTTGAGCAACTGTGCCTGTCTGTTTCATATACTTGTAATAAATGCTCAACATTTTTTCAACACTAAAAAAGGAGTGCCTACACTATGGCTAATGAAAACCCGAATGATCGGCTTGGTAAATTAATAAAAAAACTTTTAAAAGAACGCGCCCTATCTATGCGCCAACTAGGAATACTTACAAATATTGATCCTGCAACGGTCTCAAGAATTATTAATGGCAAACAACCGCCGAAACAAAAACATCTACAAAAATTTGCAGAATGTCTTCAAGTTCCACCCCAATTGTTATTTGATGAAATGTACCCTGATTCTCCTCACATAAATAAAGAAAAAACGGATATGTACACATCTCTTGATACCATTCAGCAAACTTTACAATCCTCTAACTTATTCGATTTCGATTACACTACAACTCGCGTAAAACAAGAACTCGAAAATTACGAACGCTATGCCCAGACAACAGAAGGCGAAAATCGTATTCGTGACAGTTTCGCAAGCAAATTAGAGCAAATTGATAGTGCTGGTCCTTTTATTGAACAATTAACAGATATGTATCAACAATTTTGCAATGAAACCATTTCAAAAGAAGAACGTGCAGTTCTTGGGAGCGCATTACTTTATTTCATTTTATCGACAGATATTATTCCCGACTATCTCTTTCCAATTGGCTATTTAGATGATGCGATTGCCGTTGAATTAGCAAAAGAGAAATTACTTGAAATGAAACGAAAGACATAGCAAAATAAAGAACTATTTCAGTTGTTTCTATTTAACTCTGAAATAGTTCACTAAAAAATAGTACAAGTATACATACCTGTACTATTTCAACATACTAATCTATTTTTTCATATGACACCATTCATATATAAATGCTGTTATTACTTTTGTAAATTCAATTAACTGCTCTACTTCTACTTTCTCATTTATTGAATGAGCTTCCTCTAATGTGCCTGGTCCGTAAATAACAGCCGGAATATGAAATTCACTAAACCAACCACCATCCGTTACCGTTGCAGACATATCTAAAATTGCGTTTTTAGAAAGAATTGATTCATGTACTGAGCTAAGCGTTTTTACAGCTGTATGTTCACTATCTATTTCTAAAGAAGGAAAAATTTCACCACGATCTACAATCATTGATTCTCCGCCCCACTTAAATTGTGGCGGATTTTCACTTAACCATGGATCGGCAGCTGCCACCTTTCCAATATACTCTTCAATTTCGTTTATTATTTGTTCATGTGTTTCATTCGGATAGAAGTGCACTGTTATCCACAATCGGCACTCATCCGCAATGAACGCCGCATGCCTTCCTCCCTCAATAACAGCTGGATTAATTGTTGTTGTTCCAGATGGATAGCCTTCATATGTTTTCATGACTGCCCAGTGGCGCTCTAATTCTTGTAAGCTTTGCACAATTTTCAGCATTTTTTCAATCGCACTCGCTCCAAATAAACGTCCTCCAGCATGGATCATTTGTCTACGCGTTGCATCATGAAACGTTTGCGGACTTTTCACTGTAATCCATCCAGTAATGACACCGCCTTGCCCTTGCATATGTAAATCACTCGTATCCACTACGACTGCAAAATCAGCATCGTAACCCCTTTTGCAGCATTGAAGTGTACCTGCTTCTCCAACTTCTTCTCCAATTACTGATTGAAAAGTTAAATCTCCAGGTAATTCAATACCAGCTTCTTGTAAAAGTTGAATGGCAAATAGCGCTCCAGCCAACCCACCTTTCATATCTGCTGCGCCACGTCCAACTAACCAGCCATCTTTTATAAATGGATTAAATGGATTTGTTTCCCACGCCTCATTTGCTGAAACTTCAGCTACATCCATATGCCCATTAATAATAAGACTTTTATATGAGTCACTTTTTATTCCTTTTTTTACTCCAACAACGTTCGGATCATTCCGATATACATCCCATTTATCAATACTAAAATTTCGTTTTCTTAAAAACTCTGCAATAAATTCTTGCGCTTCATTTGTATTTCTCGCTGGTGGTGCTGGTGTTTCAAAACGAATTAAAGTTTTTGTAAGTTCTAGTAATTCCTCTTTCCTTGAATCTATTTGTTTTAACAACTGCGAAACTTCTGGATTCATCGCTAATTCCCCTTTGCATACATAGTATGTTTCCAGCTTTATTTTCACAAAAAAAGAGACTGTTTACAATTTTACAGTCTCCTAATTAATCACTATTATAAATTCTCTACTTCCGTTGTATTTGTCTTTTCAATATGCTCCACATTACTTCCCTTATTTCTTGTAGCACGATAAAACAGTAAACAAACAATCATAAATGGAATACCACAATACAATGCCATTCTTTGTTCTGGAATAAAGGCCATGCCAACGATTACTGTTAAATTTAATACTAACGCAAGAAGTGGTACAAATGGATACAATGGTGTTTTAAATTTCAAGTCCTTAACATCCCCGCCCCGCTTCATGTATGACCTTCTAGCTAATAAATTTGATAAAGCAATAGATGCCCAAACTAGTATCGCTCCGAACCCAGCGATAGAAAGCAGCCATAAATAAACTGTATCTTCCGCATAAATACCTGATAGTAGTGAGAGACACCCTACAATTGTGCTTACGATTAATGCATAAATAGGAACACCGTTTTTAGATAACTTGCCAAAAATTGGACTAATCATTCCTTGATTAGACATAGACCATAGCATACGCGAAGTTGCATATAATCCTGAATTCGCAACGGATAGTACTGCTGTAATAATAACGAAATTTATAATATCTGCTGCATAAGGAATACCAATTTTATCAAATACAACTACGAATGGACTTTCTATTACTCCTGCTTGCTGCCAAGGGAATAGTCCAGCAAGAATAAAAATAGATAGTACAAAGAAAACAAGTATACGCCAAACTGTATTGTTAATTGCCTTCGGGATCGTTTTCTCTGGATTTTCACTCTCACCTGCTGCAATACCAACTAATTCTGTTCCTTGGAAAGAAAAATTAACTGCAATCATTGTAATTAAAATGGCTGATAATCCATTTGGAAACAATCCACCATAATCAGTAAAGCTAGAGAACATTGGCGCTGGTTCATTTCCTTTCATATCTAGAAAACCAAACATTGCTGCCCCGCCCAAAATAATAAATGCAATAATTGTAATTACTTTAATACTTGCAAACCAAAATTCCACTTCCGCAAAACTTCTTGAAGATAACGCATTAATAGCAAAGAGCAGTACTGCGAACACTACACACCAAATCCATGACGGTACATCGGGAAACCAGCGTTTCATCAAAATACTAACTGCAATTAATTCAATGCCTATCGTAGCAGACCAGTTTAACCACGACATCCATCCCACTACATAACCCGCTGCAGGGGAAATGTGCTTTGTCGCATACGTTTGATAAGACCCTGCGTCAGGCATCGCAACAGCTAATTCTCCTAAACAGAGCATCGTTAAATACATTACAAATCCACCGACAAGATACGCTACAATTGCTCCTCCAGGTCCAGCTTCATGAATCGTATAACCTGACCCTAAAAAAAGTCCTGTACCAATAACTCCACCGAGTGCAATCATAAATATGTGCCTGCTTTTCAATTCTCTTTTTAATCCTTGGTTTTGATCCATCATATAAATCCCCCTTTTCACTTTGCCAACCCATTTAATGTAAGCGTTTTTAAAATTATTCACCGTAAAAATAATGAGTTAAAAGAGCAAAATTACACGTCACTTACATTAATCACTGCCTGTTACTAAAAGGTCATCCCTTACTGTTATTAATAACTTTTGATCAGCAATAGCTTGTCCTTCTACTACTTCTAATGATTCAATATAACCACTGATCCCTATCTTAATTTCTACTTTCTGTTTATCTATTGTTTCAATTAACGCTAATTTCTCCCACTCGTATACGTAAGAACTTTCCGTAACAAATAACTTCTCTACTTTTCCATAACAAGGACTATACACACCTTCTATAACTGTCTTCACTTTATAAATTCCCCCTCTTATTAATTGACACCGCAACGTTGTATATCCTATAAAAATTCATATTCTCCCCTCTAGAGATTTCGAATATTATTTATGCAAAATACGTACCAAGTCTCTGATTCATATATTAAATGAGAGTTTCACACAAAAAAGCGTGCACAACCGCAAAATTTTTCTATCATTTGAGAAGTTTTAAAAGGAAAATAGCAAAAAAATTTTGCGGTTTTATAAGAATTTTAATAAAATTATAAAAAGTCAGTCTTCATAGGGTGAAATGAGGAGAAGATAATCTATGCGTACAGAAGACATTAATTTTAAACAGATCATTGAAATGAATATGCTATATGAAACTTTACTCAATGAACTCGATATCGGGATTCATATTATTAATGAGGAAAGTAAAACGATTGTCTATAACCGCAAAATGATGGAAATTGAATCAATGGATCGCTTAGATGTGCTATATAAAAGTCCTTTAGAGGTATTTGCATTTGAAGAAAATAAAAATAGTACTCTTATAGAGGCATTAAAATTTGGAAAAACAAAGAAAAATATAAAACAAACGTATTTTAACAATAAAGGACAAGAAATTACAACGATTAACGATACTTTCCCTATAATAGAAAATGGAAAAATTAAAGGTGCCATTGAAATATCAAAAGAGATCAGTCACTTAAAGCAAACAATAAGAATAGGCCCTTCTCGAAAACAAAGCACTAAATTTACCTTTGATCACATAATTGGTGATTCTGAAGCAATTCAATCCATCATTACAGAAGGAAAAAGAGTAATTCGTACATCTTCCTCCATACTTCTCGTAGGAGAAACAGGTACTGGTAAGGAACTATTTGCACAAAGCATCCATAATGAAAGTCAGCGTTCAACAAAACCTTTTATTTCACAAAACTGTGCCGCTATACCTGATACCTTAATGGAAAGCCTATTATTTGGTACAAATCGAGGTGCCTTTACAGGAGCAATAGATAAACCAGGTTTATTCGAAGAATCAAACGGAGGAACTTTGTTATTAGATGAAATCAATTCATTAAGCCCAATTCTTCAAGCTAAGTTGCTACGGGCTATACAAGAAAAAACAATAAGAAGAATCGGAGGTACACACGAAAAAGAAATTGATGTTCGTATTATAGCAACTATTAATGAAGATCCCTTCGAAGCCATCGCACATGATCGATTAAGAGAAGACTTATATTACCGATTAAGCGTCGTTACTTTATGTCTTCCGCCTTTACGGGAAAGAAAAGAAGATATTCCAGCTCTTGTTCAGCACTTTATTAAAAAATATAATACTCAATTCGTGCTCAACGTAACCGATGTAGATGTAAATGTAAGTGAATTTTTCTATGCATACGATTGGCCTGGAAACGTACGGGAATTGGAACATATAATTGAAGGTTCCATGAACTTGATAGAAGATGAAACCATCATTACAGCTTTTCATCTTCCTACTCGCTTTCGCGAACAAATAAAAAAAGAATTCAACATGCAGCATACACTAACTAATCACAATACTGATGCACCTAAAACTTTAAAACACACAATAGAAAAAATGGAAAAAAACTACATCAATCAAATTCTTAAAGAGAATCACGGTAACATCTCACAAGCTGCAAAATTTTTAGGATTAAGTAGACAAAATTTACAATATCGAATTAAAAAACTGCATTTACACATATGAAATGAACATTTCTCCAAATGCAAAAAATAATTTGGTAAAACATGTTACAATGAACATATAACATGCTAGAAAGGGGTTATATATATGAGTAATGATAAAAAATTAAAGTTATTACAATACTTATACTTTTTCCCTGCCATGCTCTGTATGATGTTATTCATTAATTCCGATGTAAGCAGCTCTCCTTATGCAAAGCTATTAGGAACAATTTCGGGCTCCTTTGCAGCTATTATGCTTGCTGCTTTTTGGAATTTGAAGCTACATATAAAAAACGAGAAATCTTCGTAATACTAAAAAAATCGAGCTACTTAGCCCGATTTTTTTATTTGCCATTAAAACTCAACATTCTCTAAATACAACCCACTTGCCTCAGCAAGACAATTAATTTGATTGCGCTGCTTTTCTTCTAAAATGTTTGGAATTGCTTCAGCATCTAATTGTCCTAATCCAACTTCAATTAATGCCCCAACAATTTTTCTTACCATGTTATGAAGGAATCCGTTCCCACTTACTCTAATTTGTACAAATCCTGCCTCTTCCATCACATCAAGTGTATATACTTCTCGAACCATAGATTTTTTCTTTGATTTCGCATTTGAAAAAGCAGTAAAGTCATGTGAACCAACTAAATGTTTTGCAGCTGCTTTCATGCTTTTCACATTTAATTTTTTATTCACATGCATGCTGTATTTACGCATAAATGGATTTGTATGCTCTTCATTCCAAATTTTATACAGATATGTTTTTGCTTTAGAATTGTAACGAGCATGGAAACGATCATGTACTTCTTCCACATTCGTAATGCTAATATCATTAGGTAAATATTGATTTAAATATTTTTTCACTTTATGTTCCACTAACTTCTCATCACTTTGAAAGTTAGCAACTTGATTCAAAGCATGTACACCAGCGTCTGTTCTACTACAACCGATAATTTCAATTTCTTTTCCGATCATTTCAGATATGACACTTTCGATTTTTCCTTGAATCGTATTATCGTTATTACCAAGACGTTGCCATCCTTTAAAACGTGCACCATCGTACTGAATCGTTAATTTATAATTATTCATCGTATTCTCCTTGTCTTAATGGGCTAAAAATATAATCCCTCATACAGCTTTTCCATATGAGGGAACTATAACATATTGTTACTTCATTCTAAAAGGAATAAAGTAATCTATTTACTAATTACGATTCGTTCGAATCCAGGAATCTCCTAAGTATGTTCTAATTTTTAACCAACCAAATGATGTTGTAGATTCTTCAACTACAAATACAGTTTGTGGTGCAAAAGTACCGATTGCTCTACCGAAAGGTTGATCAAATGCCGTAAATACATTTGGGACATGGTAATAAGATCCTTGTGGTGCAATCCATTTTTCTCCAACCTCAACCTTAATTTTCTTCCAACCATTTTCTCCTTGTTGAAGTACTCTTACAGATTGGGCTGAGAATTTCACACCGTGATGCATGTACTTAGGTTCATTGTATGCATAAAAATCACGATTAATATGTTCCACGTGTGGATAACGAACAATCCACTTTGGCCCTAAATACGTGTTAATTAAAGACCAACCGTTTTCTTTTGTCTGCAAAATATTAACCGTTTGTGGAGCGAACCAAGCATCTGGATTTTTAGCTTCAGGGCTACTGTATGCTGCAAAATTCTGCTTCATTATTTGTGGCATTCCATTTACACTTGTCCACTTCTGCCCCAAATATGTATCAATCAAAATTTCACCTCTTAGTGTACCATCACGTGCAATAACAGTTTGAGGACCAAATACGTACTTCGCACTGTCCATATTAATCCAATCAAAAGCTTCAAAAGTTCGATTAATTTCTACTTTAGCGCCCTCTGGTGCGATAAATCCACCACTTATCTTCCACCATCCACTAGGATGTTGATTTGTAACATAAACCCTTTCTCCTGGCTGCAGTTCTTTTTTCACAGGCGAATTAAAACTACGACTTTCATATACTTTTAATGTTTTTGTTGTTTCATATGATTCCGCATGTGCAGAAGTTGCAAATAAAGAAACCATCCCAAAAACAAACAATGCCAACCATTTTTTCATAAATCTTCTCCCTTTTCAGCTTATTTTCTATAGCAAAATTGCTATGTTACATCCATATTGTAATTTATTAATACAAAGTGGTCTATACAATCTGAATACTGTATATTTTTACAAATTCTTTTCAAATGCAGAAAATAATTTCATATACTTCATACAGAAAGTATGTATATTGATTACGTAACGTGATTTAGCTGCCAGCATAACAAAAAATGTTGATGTAGTTAACTACATCAACATTTTTAATCCTTCTTATTTCAACTTTAATCTAACTACATTTTCTACATGCGCAGTATGCGGGAACATATCAACTGGTTGCACATAATCCACTTCATAACTCTTCATTAATGCTTGTACATCACGTGCTAATGAAGAAGGATTACAAGACACGTACACAACTTGTTTCGGTTTCACCTTTAAAATCGTTTCCAGTAATTTATCATCGCAACCTGTACGTGGTGGATCGACAACAATTACATCTGGACGCCATCCTTCTTTTACCCATTTCGGTAACCATTGTTCAGCTTTACCTGCTTCATATTTCGTATTTGTAAATCCGTGACGCTTCGCATTTTTTCTTGCATCTGCAATCGCTTCTGGAATTACATCCATACCACGTACTTCCGCTGCATCGTTCGCAAGCCAAAGTCCGATTGTACCAACACCACAATACGCATCTACAATTTTCTCATCGCCTGTTAACGCAGCTGCTTTTTTCGCTTCATCATATAAAACAATTGTTTGTTCTGGATTTAACTGGAAGAATGCACGTGCTGATAATTCAAATGATAAATCGCCAAGTGTTTCTTGAATTACTTCTTTTCCAGCTAATTTAAATGTTTTATCTCCAAAAATAACAGATGTTTTACGCCAGTTTACATTTTGCATAATTGATTTAACCGCTGGCATCTGTTTTTGTACTTCTGCAACAAATTGTTCTTTATTTGGTAATTCTTCTTTTGTTGTAATAAGTGTAACTTGTACTTCCCCTGTTTGAACTGCAGTACGTGTTACAATTGTGCGTACTAAACCTTTTTGTTTTTTCTCATTGTAAATAGAAACATTTAATTTTTCTAAAATACGTCTTACAACTTTTGTCGCTTCATTCGTTGCTTTATGTTGAATCATACAGTGAGCAATATCAATTAACTGATGTGAGTTTTGTTTATATAGCCCTGTAATAACCTTTTCGTCTTTACGCCCCACTTGTAATTGACTCTTATTACGGTAATGCCATGGATTTTCCATGCCAAGCGTTGGACGAATTTTCTCTTCCATACTGTTTTTCATGTACTTCTCAAATGCTTGTACAACGATATCACGCTTTTGATTCAATTGTTCTTTATAATCTAAATGTTGCAGCTGACAACCGCCACACTCCTCATATACTGGACACGGTGCTTTCACACGATGCGGTGAAGCTTTACGAACTTTTTTCACTTTCGCTTCAGCGAAGCCACGCTGAATTTTCGTTGTTTCTGCAACAACTTCTTCTCCTGGTAATGCCCCTGGAATGAAAACAACTTGTCTCTTAAAATAACCAACGCCTTCTCCGTTAATCCCAAGACGTTTAATTGTCACAGGAAACGTTTGACCAACTTCCAACTTACTCTCATGTTGCTTTTGTATCATTATTACACCTCTACTCTATACTTTTCCATAAATATAACGCTGCATAACTGCAGTATGGTTCACACTCTTGTTTCACTTTTTCTAAAAATGCATCATCAGGTTTATCATCTAATTGAAATATACCTTGCACTGCACGCTGAATCCCAATGTCCGCTTTCGGAAACATATTTTTCCGTCCAATCCCAAACATTAAAAAGTTTTGCACTGTCCATGCACCAATTCCCCTAATTGGCAACAATTGTGCTGAAACTTCTTCTTCCGTCCCAGTTTCTATACTCGCTAAATTTAATGTACCACTGACAATACTTCGACCTAATCCTACTATATATTCAGCCTTTCGCTGACTAAACTTCTGCTCTCTCAATTCTTCTATTGAAATATTTGCTACTATTTCCGGAGTGGGGAAAAAGAATACACCGTTCTTCTCTGTTCCATACCGTTTCACAAATTGTTCTGTTAACACAGTAGCAAATTTCAAATTTATTTGTTGGTGAATGATACAGCGAAGAAGACAAGCAAAATAATCAAATTCTAAAATAATTGGAGTATAAGCATATGTTTCAAATAGTGGACGTAATGATGTGTTTAAAAAATGATTTTGTATATCTTGAAACGGTTCATTCCAATGAAAAATGGCCCTCATTCGTTTCATGACTTTCTCCGGATCTCCTGTCTGACTAGAAATCCAAAACTGTGGATTTTGAACAGTACCAATCCCTTGTAAGCGAACAACAACCTGTTCCTCTTCTATGCAAAGCGGGATATAAATGACTTTCTCATCTAATTGAATGACGTTAAGAGGATCAAAAGATAAACGTTTTAATACTTCTTCAAAATGATACGGATACTCTAACGTAACATGTTCGCTCCACATACGTTTCCCCATCCTTTTTACACATCATTATAGCATGAGAAAACCGTAAGCATACATGCTTACGGTTGATTGCTTTTTACTAAGTCATCTAGACTTTTAAAATGATACCCTTTCTCGCGCAAATCATCAATGATTTTCGCAAGTGCTTCTGCATTATCTTTTGATATTGCATGAAGTAATAAAATAGATCCTGGGTGAATCATCGTCATAACATTATTATGCGCATATTGCCATCCTCTTTGCTGATCCACTTTCCAATCCAAAAATGCAAGTGACCAAAATACATTATAGTAGCCCATTTCTTTCGTAAGAGCTAACGTTCTTTCACTAAATACGCCGCGCGGAGGACGTACATATTTCACTTCTTTTTGCCCAGTTACTTTTTTAATTTCTTCCGTTACACTCGTTAATTCTTCACGAAGCTTCTCATCATTTACCGCTGTAAAATCAGGATGACTCCAAGAATGATTTCCAATAATGTGTCCTTCATCCTTCATTCTTAACAATAAATCTTTTTGTGTTTTAATGTAATGCCCCGTTACAAAGAAAGTTGCTGGTACTTTTTTCTCTTTTAATACATCTAAGATTTTCCCTGTGTATCCATTCTCATATCCATTATCAAATGTTAAATAAATATCTTTTTTCTTCGTATCTCCTAAATAAAACCCGCCATTTTTTTGCAGTAAATCCGTATATAACTTTCCTGCATCTGGTACTGTTTCATTTTTAGGACGCGGGATTCCCCAGTTATGTGGAGTATTTGTATAAGCCAATGTCGAAACTGGAACAAGTGCCATCATAATTGAAAAAATGAGACCGATATATAACCATTTATATTTCATAAATAGTCTCCTTTCCATATATAATCGTACCTGTAGTTTCTGTTTCCTTACTTACTTTCATGCTGTGCATGTTTTTCTATATATACCAAAAAATTCATCTCGAAAGATTCGAGATGCATTTTTGTTTATTTAAATACCGGCTCTTTAAAGCTCGCTAATTTTTCAAGTGATGTTTTATCAACATCTGCATGTAAACTATTACCATGAGAGTCCATCGTTACAACTGCTTTAAAACCTTCAATGCGTAAATGCCACATTGCTTCTGGAATACCAAATTGTAAGAAATCAACATCTTCCACTTCTTTAATACATTCAGCATAATATTGCGCGGCACCGCCGATTGCGTTTAAGTACACGCCACCGTGTTCTTCTAAAGCCGCTAATGTTTTCGCACCCATACCGCCTTTTCCAATAACAGCGCGAATACCAAATTTCTTCATAATATCGCCTTGGTACGGTTCTTCACGAATACTTGTCGTTGGACCTGCTGCTTTAATTTGCCAATTGTCATTGTCATCTTTCACAACAACTGGACCACAGTGGTAAATAATTTGTCCATTTAAATCTACTGGACAATCATTATCCATTAAATGCTTATGGATTGCGTCACGACCTGTATACATCATGCCATTAATTGTTACAACATCACCAACGCGAAGTCCACGAATTTGCTCTTCTGTAATTGGTGCTTGTAATACAATCTCACGTTGCTCTGTTTTTTCTTGTGCTTCATGCTGAAGTGTATCTTCACCTTCTTGATATAACCAATCCATAATTTCACCTGTTTCAGGATGGATTGTTACACCTAGGCGGCGATATGCCCAGCAATTATACGCCACAGATACGTAGAAGCTAGCTGGCAGGCGGTTATACACGCCAATTTTACAGCCCAGTAAAGTTGTTTCTCCACCAAATCCCATCGTACCAATGCCAAGCTTATTCGCATTTTCTAATACGTACTCTTCAAGTTGTTGTAACTCTGGTACTGGATTGACATCATCTAATGTACGGAATAATTGATTTTTTGCTAATTCATAACCTGATGTGCGGTCTCCCCCGATACCAACACCAATTACACCAGCACTACATCCTTGACCTTGTGCTTGGTATACTGCATGAAGAAGGCATTTACGAATTCCTTCTAAATCACGGCCAGCTCGTCCAAGTCCTTCTAGTTCACACGGTAAGCTATATTGAATATTTTTATTCTCACAGCCACCACCTTTTAGGATTAAACGTGCATCAATATAATCTTTTTCCCATTGTTCAAACTTAATAACCGGTGTACCTGGTCCTAAATTATTTCCACTATTGTCTCCAAAAAGAGAGTCAACAGAATTTGGACGAAGTTTACCATCTTTTGTCGCCCGCTCAAGCGCATTATAGATAGCTTCCTTCAACTTTAATTGATTCACACCAACTGGTGTATAAATTTTAAATGTTGGCATCCCTGTATCTTGGCAAATCGGTGAGATGTTATCATCAGCCATTTTAATATTATTTGTAATTGTGCCAAGTGCCATCGCCGAACGAGTCCCTGCATTTTCTCGCTCTTTCGCTTGTTGAATCGCACGACGAACATCTTTCGGTAAGTTCGTTGACGTTTCAACAATTAGTTGATACATGCTTTCTTGAAGCTTTTCCATTGTTACTTCCCCCTCAATTGTGAACGCTACCAAAACGTTATGAGCTGAAAATTCCATTGTTATGCTCTTTAGCTTTTTATTTGTTTCACGCTATTAAAGCATAAATGAAATTTTTCACAACTTGATTATACCTCTTTTTCTATCGTCCTTCTATTATCCGCACAGAAAAAGGCTACCAAATTGGAATTGGCAGCCTTTTTAATATATTATTCGTCTTTTTTAAATTGCTCACATTTTAATTCTAATTCATCTAACATTGCAAGAAGACGATCTACATCTTCTAATTCTACTTCTTCAGGTTCAATTGTATCAATTACTTCAATGAACATATTTAAACGCTCTTTTAAATATACTAATTGTGTATCTTTATCTTGAATTGCTTTTCCCATGAAGGCACTCTCCTTTTAATTCGAGTTGCTTTTATTATACCGCAAAAATGATTGCTATGGGCATGAAATTTCACCAATTTTGTCACAGTCATCCACTATAATGTAAGCCCTCTCTCTTTTCATGCTAAAAAGTTTCACTTTATAAAAAGCACATATTCTTCTATTATAGAGAATGGACAAATTGTTATTTCAATAGTCAAAGGAGTATTTCATATGACGATATCACAAAAAATGAAGCCGATTACTCCTTCTTACGATCCATGGGAAGCGTATATGGACCTTGAAGAGTACGGCAAACTACTATTAACAAATGTTGAATTTACAACGACGACGTTATGCAATATGCGCTGTGAGCATTGCGCTGTTGGTTACACGTTACAGCCGAAAGACCCAAATCCGCTTCCGATGGATCTTTTATTAAAACGATTAGATGAGATTCCTCATTTACGTTCTTTAAGTATTACTGGCGGAGAACCTATGCTTTCAAAAAAATCCGTCGACAACTATGTAACACCACTCTTAAAATACGCCCATGAACGAGGCGTTCGCACTCAAATCAACTCTAACTTAACTATAGATTTAGCACGTTACGAACAAATTATTCCTTATTTAGACGTGTTGCATATCTCTCATAACTGGGGAACAATTGATGACTTCGTTGAAGGCGGATTTGCAATGATGGAGCGTAAACCTACTTACGAACAACGTGCAAAATTATTCGAAAGAATGATTACAAATAGTAAGGCTCTATCAGATGCAGGTGTACTTGTATCTGCCGAAACAATGTTAAACAAAAGAACTCTACCACATATTGAACATATTCACCGCCAAATCGTCGAAGAGATGGGCTGTAAACGTCATGAAGTTCACCCAATGTATCCAAGTGACTTCGCGAGTAATCTAGAGATTTTAACAAAAGCTGAAATTCGTGATGCGATTGAGCATTTACTAGAAATTCGCGATGAAAATGTATGGATGTTATTTGGAACTTTACCTTTCTATGCTTGTAGCGATGACGAGCGAGACATTGCCACATTTAAAAAATTACAAGAGAGCAAAAATGTAACCGTTCGTAACGATCCAGATGGCCGTTCTCGTTTAAATGTAAATATTTTCGATGGAAATATTATTGTGACGGACTTTGGTGATGTTCCACTTCTAGGAAACATACAAACAAACACATTACAAGAAGCATATGACAAATGGAGTGCTTCAAAAACAGCAAAATCATTAAGCTGTCACTGTCCTGCAGTAAAATGTCTTGGACCAAATGTTCTTGTAAAAAACAGCTACTATCCGACAGATGATTTCTTATCAAAAACAGCAAACATTACATTATAAAAAAACGTCAGCTTATAAGCTGACGTTTTTTTATGTTATTGCGAGTGGGAAGAAGAAATGAATTTAAAAAATAAATGATCATGAATTGGAATCGCCGCTCCAATTCCTTGAGAAGTAATATTTTTCACAACAAGTCTTTTTTGATTTCCCTTTAATACAAGATACACTTCTCCAAATGTTACTTTTCCCTTTTCATTTACTGCTGGTGTATAAGCGTATAAATATCCGAGTTGACTCGGACTAATATTATACACACGCTCATGTCCAGTACCATAACCAATAGTTGTTTTAAACGAAAGGGGCAATTGTACTTTTTCAAGCGCTTTGAGAAGCATCATTTTTTTCACATCTGCAGCATCTTTCATATCTGCTGTTAAATCGCCTTCAACCGTCTTTTGTGTTTCTTGCTTATAGCGAAGTGGATATAAACGGTCTCCTCCGCGATTATCATACACATTTCGATTCACTTGTTTATATTCCCAATTAATCGATGTGTCTACTGATTCATAATGTAAAGCCCATTGACCTAAATAAATTTTTGCCCGGTACCCTACTGCAAGCGGCGCATTTGAAATTGTCGTTTCATTAAACATCCGAATTAAGTCTGGATTTTCAATTTTAATATTAGCTGTTTTCAATAGTTCTTGAGCAAACTTACTTGGCTGTAAACGTGGCAAATCTTGCGCATCATTTGGAAATGTATTGTCTTTTGAAATATTTAAAACAGATGAAGGCATTTTTGTTCCTACTGTTGTCTTTGCAAAACTCATGTTAGGAAATAATAAAATAAACGAGACCATAGTTGAAAGACATATGCTGTATACTCGTTTCACCTGTCTGGCTCCTTCCTATGTAAAGGTATATATACTACTTTGTTTATTGTTTTCTCTGAGCACAATTGTTATGCCTATTTTTCATAATAAATAAAAACCAATTCCCATAATGACATACGCCGCTAGTAAAGTGCCGCCTTCAAACCAGTTTGTATCTCCATCATTTGAAATCGCAATCGTTAAGAAAACGGCTGTAATCATAGATACAAGTTCTGGTATGGTAAATACTAAAGGCATCCTCTGCGCGAAGAACATAGATAGCAATACTAGTACAGGAGCAACAAACATGGCGATTTGTAATGTAGAACCTATTGCAATTTCGACTGCAATATTTACTTTATTTTTATAAGCCATAATAATTGCAGATGCATGTTCCGCTGCATTTCCAACAATTGCAACGATAATAACCCCTATAAATAATTCTGACCAACCAAATGATTTTGCAACAGTTTCAAAAGTATGCACGAGCGCCTCTGATACATAAGCTACCGCCAGTGTTGCTATCGCTAAAATAAGGAGTGCCTTCCCTTTCGACCACTCTGGCTCTTCTTCATGCGCTACTTCGTCACTTTTATGTTGATATACACCACGGTGCGTAACTAACTTAAATAGTAATGCAGCAATGTACATGATAATCATAATAATAGAAACACCTATACTTAATTGATACGTCTTGCCAGCGTCCATCTTCATTGAAAAAATCTCTGGAATAACAAAGGCCACGACAACAGCAAATATTAATAAAGCTGAATTATGCCTTGCATCGTAAACGTTAAAGCTTTGCCTTTTATATTTAAGTCCACCTACAAAGAAGGATAGTCCTCCTACTAATAATAAATTTCCAAGTACAGAACCCGTTAAAGAAGCTAACACCACTTCAATTAACCCTGCTTGAAGTGCAAAAATTGAAATGATAAGTTCAACAGCATTACCGAAAGTAGCATTTAATAATCCGCCTATTCTAGGACCAGATACAATTGCTAAACTCTCTGTTGCTCTCCCCATAAAACCAGCTAACGCGATAATCGTAATACAATACACAGCGAACATAATTGTTTCTGGCCAATGAAGTGTTTTTCCAAGTACAGATAGTGGTACACCTATAAGTGCTACTATAAGAAATATTTTATTAAACATGCTTTTCACCCTTCCATCGTATGTATTTCTCCTCAATATTATTATTATTCTTCTCCTAACTTGTCCGATTTCATCACAATTACGTTTAAAAAATCGACTTGAAGAAAACAGTATGAAAGATATTTAAATTATCTTGTTTAAACAGAGAAAATATAAATTAGGAAAAGAGGTAAAGAATATGCACTTAAAAGAGAAAATTGCAACTATTATCCAAGGACAACGTACCGGTGTATTATCCACAGTACGTAACGAGAAACCGCATAGTGCCTTTATGATGTTTTTCCATGAAGATTTTGTACTATATGTTGCAACAGATCGACAATCAAAAAAGATAACAGATATTGAACAAAATCCTAATGTCCATGTACTACTCGGACGAGAAGGAAAAAAATTAGATGAAGATTATATTGAAGTTGAAGGATTAGCTTCAATCGAGGAAGACTCAACATTAAAAAACAAGTTTTGGAATAATAGCTTAAAACGTTGGTTACTCGGTCCTGAAGACCCTAATTACGTATTGATAAAAATCAATCCCGACACAATTTATTACATCGATGGTGCCGGTACGACGGAGCCTGAGTTTTTACGACTATAAAATAAAACAAGCCCCCTTTAGGTGGGCTTGTTTTGTCGAAAAGTTCTTTTGAAAAAAACAATAAAATAGGTGGAACTTTCTAAAGATTCTGTTATATAATAGCAGTAACTTAAATAAACTGTATTAAAACAGATTGAGAGGAGAAATAAAATTGATGAAGAGAGAAGAACGCAAAAATATGATTGAGTTTATTGAAAAGAAGAAAGGGATTGAGCGTGACGAATTACTGTTTATGACAGACGATGAAGTAGAGCATATTTATAATGTAACGTACTTTTTATATGAGGAAATTGCAGAGTAGCATAATAATCCCCACCTTATTAAAAATATAAGGTGGGGATTATTTCGTTATTTAGCCCACTATTTGCGGGCAGTAAAACTCCCACCTTAAAATTCAAGTGGAGCAAGAAGTTAAGTTGGAGTCATGCTTCCTATAAACCTTAATTACTTCAACTTTATACATGAGAATCATTTTCATGTATAATACTGTAAGATTGGAGGGATTTTACTATGAGTTCGTGGCTCTTATTTGCACTATTATCAGCAATTGCTGCTGCCCTTGTATCGATTTTTGGAAAGTTTGGTTTAGACGGAATCGATGCAAACGTTGCAACAACAATTCGATCTATTATTATGGCATTATTTATGATAGGCGTTATTATCATACAAGGTAAATTTCAAAATATCGGCGACGTACTGCTAAATAAAAAAGCACTGCTATTTATCACATTAAGTGGGATTGCAGGTGCTTCTTCATGGCTATTTTATTTTCTTGCCCTCAAAACAGGAAAGGTTTCACAAGTAGCTCCTGTCGATAAATTAAGCGTCGTATTTTCTATCATTCTCGCTATGATTATCCTCGGTGAAAAGTTAAACTTTATGACCGGTGTTGGTGTAGTCTTTATTACAGCTGGTGTATTATTTATTGCTTTCAGCTAAAAAAACCGCTATTAGCGGTTTTTCTTTTTCTTTATGTAAAACCATACAACACATGTAACAACTGCTGAAATTAATAAAATCCATATTCCATAATGATGTAAACTATACTCAACGAAGCGCCACTTCTCGCCTAACTTCCAGCCAAGCCCAATAAAAACACTTATCCAAATGAGCGCACCACCGTAAGCGTACAAACAAAAACGCCAAAGTGTCAAATTTGATACCCCAGCAAAATATGCCGTTAAATGACGTACTCCCGGTATAAAATAACCAATCATTAAAAGAAATGGCCCATATTTTTCAAATAAAATATGTGTTTTTTCAATGTGATGTTCTTTAATTCTAATTTTCGGCCCATATTTCTTTAAAACAGGGAGCCCAAGTTTTAAACCTAATATGTAGCTTAACGTAATCCCTAACATCGCACCAGCCATCCCACTTAAAAAAGCAGCAGTTCCTGACATAACTCCTTTTGAAACATTATAACCAATAAAGGTCAATAAAAACTCGTCTGGTATCGGTAATCCGACAATCCCACCAGCCAAAGCTATAACAATTCCAAAATAGCCATAATGCGCGATTAACTCGCCAATATGTTGTTCCATTCGGAAGACACATCCTATGCACGATCGTTATTCCACATTGTACCCTTTCTATCTTTAAGGCAAACATGGTATACATATTCACTATACATTGTTTTTATAATGAACTCTACTTCTATTCTTTCCTTTAACAGAGATAAAGTGAAACTTTAATCAGTGGGGCTTTTCTTCATCCTCTACTAATTATTAATCTACGCCAATCTTGCTTCTACAGACATCCCGACTCCCACATAACTCACTTACATTCACCAATTTTGAGAGTAGATTCTTACTGCCCGCAAATGACCCGATAAAAAATAAAAATTCATATGCGTGTTTTTTTGTTACAATAAAGGAAAGTTACTTTTCGCAACGGTTTAACTCTCAAGAAAAATGATATATCTAGCAAAAACATAGTTTGGTCTATATAATGCAACTTCTACCTATTAAAAGAACATGAACCCTTTTACATACAACATCATTTTTCTAAATTATACAGGGGGGAACGAACATGACCATTGAAAATCAATTTATTCAAAAAGTTTACTATAAAACATTTTTAACAGAAGAAACTTCTACTCCTGCATCGGAAGTACTCGGTGAAGCATATATAAATGAATCTAAAAATGAATTCTCCAACATTTCTAATATTCGATTTGCTCAAGGTGAATTTTATTATCAAAATAAAGATTTTGAAGCAGCTATATTTAAATGGGAAAAAGTAAATAATGCTCTTGCACTTTGGGCAACAAAAAATATTGCAGATGCTTATTTTGAACTAGGATTTTTACCAAAGGCAGAAGAAATTTATCAATCCATTCAAACAGAAGATACAACTCTTACGATGGAGGTTTCCTTACAACTTCTTTCTCTTTATATCGAACAAGATCGTTTAGGACTTGCTTTTAAGACGATTAGTGAAGCTGTTGCATTCCAACCGGATTACCCAAATATTACTGCAATTGCACGTTCTTTCTATGAAAAACAAGAAGATTGGAACAACGCTATCGAACTAGCTGTTCAAGAAGGTATTCGAACACAATCTTTACACTGGTTTGATACGTTAATAAATTACATAAATAAAGGATTTACAAAAAATATTAAGCCTGAATATTTCTATGAGTCTTTAAAAGCTCTATATGCTGTTGATCAAGCTCAATTTAAAGAACTTGTTATTGCTCTTTGGAATAGCTATCAACATGAATCCTTATACCTTCCTTGGATTCAAAGTATTAATCATTTATTCTTGCATATTGAAACAGACAATAATGACGATTGGAATGAAATTTCTACTCGCTATCAAGAAACATACTTTGCATTAATTACCGGAAATCATTTTATGCATGAATTAAACGGACTTGTACCAAATTTATTAACAAATTGGTTCAGTTTAACGAAAGCAAAAGATTCTCTAGTTGTCTCTGCAGCAGTGTTAGCATGGAATGAAGTCTCACCTACAACTTTAGAATCATTACTCGTAAAAAGTGCTGGATCCTTACTTTCTAATACATCTGCTGAAGCAGATGTAAATATGGAAACAGTTTCTCATTTATTCGAAACAATCGCTGTGTGGGCTGAGAAAAATGATGTAGATTTAAGTCATCAATTTACGCTACTCGTCCATGAACTATGCGATTTAAATGTCACGCCACTACTAATAGCTGGAACTAGTGACCATGATAAAACATCATTTGTTAATTCAATATTAGGAGAGAACATCTTAAATGAAACTTTAACAACTCCTATTCTATTTAAAGACGCTAGTCAAACTGAAATAACAGAATTTACCGCGTTAGATATACGAAGTATCCCTAACCTTAATGAATTCCATCAAATAACGGCTACATCTGCTCAGTCGGAACTTGAGAAAAGATGTATAGAAATTAAGCTACCAAGTAGGTTTTTAAGAAAAAATAAGTTTACATTTCTTATTACACCATCCATTCAAGGACAATTGGATAAAAACAATGCATACTTTGAATACTTACAAGCAGCAGATAGTCTTGTTTACGTATTAAATTCTTCTTCACCATTGCATAGTGAAGAAATTGATACGTTAATTTATTTACGTGAACAAGTATCAAACTTACAAATTCACTTCGTATTACACACAAATAATACGACTACTAATGAAAAACTAATTAGTAAACTTAAAGTGCATTTTCCAGATGCACAATTCTTCCCATACTCTCCTTCGCAAGAGAGTAGCCAGCAACTTGGAGATGTAACAGAATCTATTCTCTCTAATCTTGCAAAACGCGATATAGAAAAAGAACGTATAGAAAAGCTAATATGGTTTACGCAAAAGACGATTGCTTATCTCATAAACGAACGTGTGGAATTAGAAAATACATTAGTAAAATCCGTACGCTGGAATAAACACATCTCAGTGAAACTTACTGGATTTATTAATAACCTTACTGCTCTTGAAAAAGATAAAATTCGCTCTATTACCGAATCCTATCTTTTAACGAAAGAAGAAATTACACGAGATATACATTCTCAAATTCCTGAATTATTACAGAGCTGCTCTGATCTTGTTCAAGAAGATAGTGATTTCAAACTAGTTCATGAAGAATTAAATGCTGCAATGAATGAACGAGTTCAAAAGCATGTACAACAGGTACTTCTTCCTAAATTTACTGGGTCTATTCAAGAATGGATTGAAACAGCACATAATGAATTTATTCAAGCTCAAGCTTATTTAGATGAAATGAGTGAAACATTTAATAAATTATATAAAGAAGAACGTATGAAACTTCCTTGCGATTTCAAATTATTAGATGATTGGAATCGAGATGTTGTACGAATGACAAATCGAATTACAGTAACAAACATCAATATTTTATTACGCTTTACACCGACACAGTTTTTCTTAAAAAGTGCCGGAAAATTATTTGGTAATATGCAAAAAAACCAATCTATGCTCGCCAACAAATATAAACAATATATTGAAACAGAAGACTATACAGAAATTGCTCACACAATTTCAAAACAATTCTTCCTACAATTTGAAGTATTTGAAGGGGCATTAGAACGCGATATCATGATGTTCTTTAAAGATCCACTTAGCATATTGAAACAAAATGTGGATGCAGCTCAACTTGAGATACAGGAAGATGAACAAACATTAGCAACGCTAAGAAGCAATCCAGAAACATATCATGATCCTTTAGCGTTATTTAAACTACAATTGCTACAACATAAATTCGTTTTAAGTACTACAAAGAAACATGAAGATATCTTTGTATCTAACGAATCTCCTACTGTTTAACAGAAAAACCAAGCAAACTAAAATTTGCTTGGTTTTTTTACTTTATTATTTTCATATGTTCAAACGGATAATAAATGCCTGCTAACTTTCCTAACACATCTTCTCTATCAATAAAACCTAAACCATTTCTACTATCTTTACTTATTAGGCGATTATCTCCCATAACAAAAATCTTATTTTTAGGAATTGTAATCGGTCCAAAGTCCTCTGTTAAATTCATAAGTTTTTTTTCTGCTTGTTTTTTATTACTATCCAAATACTCTTCATCTTTCACTTCAGAATTTACATATAATTGATCATTTCTCATCTCAATAATATCTCCTGGCAATCCAATCACTCTTTTGACATAAAAATTATCTGTTTTCACAACAATAATGTCTTCTCTCCCATAGCTTTCAAATTGTTTTGCTAACTTATTAACAATCACCTTATCTCCATCTTGCAACGTCGGCCTCATGGATGCTCCTTTTACAGTCGTAGGGAAAAACACAAAAATTTTCGCCAAAAACACCAATAAACATGCAATTGCAATCGTTCCAAAAAATTCATGCCAACATTTTTTCCTTTGCATCATTTCACCATCTCATCATCTTTTTACTTTTATTATAAATAATACGACTGATATTTTTCTACAAAATTCTGAATTATTAAATTATAATATTAGAAATTTCAAAATAACAATACTGATCAAATTAAACAAGCAAAAAAGATACTCTCAAAATAGTCTATCCACTATTTTTGAGAGTATCTTTTTATAATCCCACATATACAATACACATTTGAGCAGCTACATATGTAAACCAAATCCAAAGTGGCTCATACTTCAATTTGCGCCCTCCGATATCTGTCACGCCAATAATAAAATCAGAAATCACAAACAGTAAACCACCAAACGCTGGTATCCACCATATTCCTGTATTTTCATAATATAAGGCGAATGCAAAGCACGCCATTCCCCCAACCCACAATCCATAAATTAGAGCTCCTATCGTAAACAATTTATCCTGTTTATCATTTCGGATAAAGGAGAACCATCCTACAATTAGAAAGAGCCCATATACAAGTAAGCCAATCCAAAAACCATTCCATGAAATTCCTGTTTGCAAAAATGCTTTTACATAAAAACAATGAGCAAGGGCGAAAGTAACCATCCCACCAATTAATCGATGACCAATTGGAATCAACCCAGCCATAAACAAATCTCCCACAGTCGATAAAGTCATACCAAGTGCAACCCACGTACTATACTCTACAGATGGATCTTGTAACCATATCCCAATTGCACTACCTGTTAAAGAAAAACTAAGAATAAGACGGATTGCTAAAGGTAACGGCATATTAACTTTCGTTCTTTTTGTCTGCCCTATTGCATAAATTGCACCAATAAAAAAAAGAAGTATTTGCCCAATTAACACCACGTAAAGTAGATTCATAATATGTTCTCCTCAATAAATGCTTTTTGTATCTTTTTTCGTTACACTTAGTCTATTATCCTTTTTCTAAAAAAGAAGAACAGCACTGTTCTTCCATTGTAATCGCTTTTCTGCTCTCTATGCCACTTGTTTTTCTTGCTCTATTTTTTGCTTAGCTGGCGTCCGATTTACCACAATAATTCCCGCGGCTACACATGCTAAACCAAGTAGCACAAATGAATGAATTGCTTCACCTAAAATCATGCTCGATAATAACACACCAAATACGGGTATAAAGAACATATACATAGATACTTTTCCAACCTTGTTGTATTTCATAATTGTATTCCAAATGCAAAAACCAGCTGCAGATAAGAAAGATAAATAAATCAGCATAAGTAGTGCGTGTAGACTAAATGTAAATGGCATTACTCCAACTTGTAAAGCCCCTATACATAATAATCCTATAGAACCAAAAATCATTTGGTATGCTGTCATATAGCCAACATCTAATGTTTTACTACCTTCTTTTGCTAATATGTTTCCATATGAATACAGCATTGCTGCACTAAGAAGTAATAAGCTTCCGATTCCAAAATGAAATGATAAGCTACCATCACTCGGCATATTTACTAAAATGACGCCACAAAAACCAATCGATACCCCAATTAATTTTCTCATATTGAGAGCATCATCTTTATATACAAAATGGGCGAGTAAAATTTGAAAGAATGATGATGTCCCTGAAATGATAGCTCCTTCAATCCCCGAACTATAACTCATTCCAATATAAAAACAGATATATTGAAGAAACGTTTGGAATAAACCAATTTGTATTAACTGTTTCCCCGTTCCTTTTTTGAAGCTCATATTTTTCCCTAACACTTTAAAAAAGAATAAAAGCATTACCCCAGATAACAAGAAACGATAACCAGCAAATAATATTTGCTCTCCAACTTCTTGTGGTTGAATTCCAAGTTCAACATAACTTAATTTAATAAAAGGAAATGCGCTTCCCCATAAAAAAGTTGCTACTATTGCAGCAATAAATACGCCAATCGGATGGGTAAAAAATTTCTCTGTCTTCACTTGCTGTCTTCCTTTCCGATCTTTTATGAACAATATTCATATATACCAGAGGAATTGCGAAAACACAAGTTTTCCGTTTATACTTGAAACAAAACCGTACCATCTCATAAAAACATATGATATACTATAGAATAATTACAATATAATAACGATTAAAAACAGATTCAACAGAAATGCTGCTATCCATTATGGATGGCAGCTTTCGTCGTTTTATAGGGGTTTCGATTTTGATTATTTTTCTCAATAAGAATTCGGAAGGAGCGAGTAGTAATGAACTCAGAAGTAAAAACGTTACAGGCAAAAGAAGCAATTTCCCATCCCTCTTTATGGGACACATTAAAAAAACATTATGAACTTGTATTTGCAGTAGCATCTGGTATTTTTATTTTAGTTGGCTGGTTATTCACAAAGAACGATGCAATGAATGTAGGTATTACTTGCTATATCCTTGCTTATATAGTTGGTGGATATGCAAAAGCGAAAGAAGGCATTGAAGATACGATTGAAGAAAAAGAGCTAAATGTTGAAATGCTAATGCTCTTTGCAGCTATTGGTGCTGCAATTATTGGCTACTGGGCAGAAGGGGCTATCTTAATCTTTATCTTTGCGCTCAGCGGTGCTATGGAATCTTATACGTTAAGTAAAAGCCAAAAAGAAATTTCCGCTCTTCTTGACTTACAACCTGAAGAAGCATTACGTATTTCCAACGGAACTGAAGAACGTGTTCCTGTTGGAGAGTTACAAATTAACGACATTATTTTAATTAAACCTGGTGAACGTGTTCCTGCTGACGGTACGATTCATAACGGTGAAACAAATATCGATGAGGCAGCAATCACAGGAGAACCTATTCCAAATGAGAAAAGACATGGCGATGAAGTATTTGCCGGTACTGTAAATTTACGTGGTGCTATCGAAGTTAAAATTACGAAGCCGAGCGATCAAACATTATTCCAAAAAATTATCCGTCTCGTCCAAAGTGCACAAAGTGAAAAATCACCATCACAACTATTCATCGAAAAGTTTGAAGGAACATACGTAAAAGTTGTACTACTCGTTGTTGCGCTTATGATGTTCGTTCCTCATTTCTTACTTGACTGGAGCTGGAATGAAACGTTTTATCGCGCTATGATCTTACTTGTAGTCGCATCTCCTTGTGCGCTCGTAGCTGCCATTACACCAGCTACGTTATCAGCCATTTCTAACGGAGCGAGAAACGGTATTCTCTTTAAAGGCGGTATACATTTAGAACGCCTTGCTTCTGTGAAAGCAATCGCGTTTGATAAAACAGGAACATTAACAGAAGGTAAACCTACCGTAACAGATGTATATGTTCGAGAAAATATAACAGAAAAAGAAGTACTTTCTATTACAGCATCAATTGAAAGTCACTCTACACATCCTTTAGCTGAATCCATTGTTAAATATGCACAACATGCGTACGACATTACATTAAAAAAACCAGAAAAGGTTGAAGATGTAACTGGTTTTGGTCTAAAAGGAAGATTGGAAAACATCGCTTATAAAATAGGTAAAGCTGACTTTATCGGTGAAGAAACAAAGACATTTCATAATGGTATTTCTGCCTCACTTGAAAAAGAAGGTAAAACTGTCGTTTATATTAGTGATGAGGGAGGCATTCTTGGACTTATCGCTTTAAAAGATACGCTTCGCCAAGAAACAATAGCTGCTATTCGTGATTTACAAAGCATTGGTGTCGAAGCAATTATGATTACTGGAGATAATGAAGAAACGGCAAAAGCAATTGCCTCTGAAAGTAATATAAAGGAATATTACGCATCATGCTTACCAGAAACAAAAGTTGAAACGATTAAAAAGTTAAAAGAAAAATACGGTACAGTAGCAATGGTCGGAGACGGTATAAATGATGCCCCTGCACTAGCTACTGCTAGCATTGGTGTCGCAATGGGAGAAGGAACAGATGTAGCTTTAGAAACTGCAGATGTTGTACTGATGAAGAACGAACTATCTCGCCTTTCCCAAGCAATTCGTTTATCAAAACGAATGAACCGTATTGTGAAGCAAAACGTAATCTTTTCGCTAGCCGTTATTGCCATGCTAATTTGTTCAAACTTCTTGCAATTTTTAGCTCTTCCATTCGGTGTTATTGGCCATGAAGGAAGTACGATTCTTGTCATTTTGAATGGCTTACGATTACTAAAAGGAAGCAAATAAAACGGGTCCCTCATAGAGGACCCGTTTTTTTTTAATGATAGCTATTATGACCGTTCGCACTGCTACTCGTTTTATGCTTTGGATGCGAACTGCTCTTTTGTTTATTATTACTTTTATTATTATGGTTCTTTTTATTATTACTCATGAAATATCCCCCCTGTTCCTTTTTATTATGGAACAAGAGCTCATTATTCATTACGGGAATTATTGTCACCGGTTCTATAATGGTGGAGTAAACCATTAATTTCACCGCCAAGTAAAATTACCCATCCAGTTAAATAAAACCATAACATTAAAATAATGATACCACCGAGACCACCATATGTATTGGCGTAATTCGCAAACTTATCTACATAATAAGCAAATGAGTAAGACACCACAATCCATCCTACAGTAGCAAATAACGCCCCTGAAATAACTTCTCTTCTTTTTAACTTTCGATCTGGTGCAAATGTATATAAGAAACTAAACAAAGCAAATAGTACGAAGAAACTCGCTACTAATCGTGTAATGCTCCATACGAAAGAAAAACTATCTGATAAACCGAGTGCTTTAAACACTGCTGCTCCAATAACTTGTCCGAATACCGGAACAATTAACGCAAAGACAATCATAAAAATAATAGCTAATGTAAACACAATTGATAACGCTCTTGTTGTAATAAAAGAACGTGTTTCCTTCACGTCATAAGCTCGGTTAAAAGCATTCATAACCGCATTAACACCATTTGAGGCAAACCATAACATGGATAATAAACCAAATGATAATAAACCACCATTTTGCTGGTTTACAACTTTATCTACATTTACCTCAATTAAGTTCATTGCATCATCTGGTACATAAACCTCTAATAAACTAAGCACATCCTCTGTTTGAATGGGAATAAATCCAAGAAGCGTAATTAAGAAAACGAGCCCAGGAAAAATTGCAAGCAAGAAGAAATAAGCGAGCTGTGCTGCCAAGCCCGCTACATCATCGCGCATCGTCCGGTCATATAAATCTTTACCAAACGAATAAGTACGATTTCTTCTCACCTTTTCTAAAATTTTTCTCATATATGTTTAAACGCTTTTCTTCTCTTCTTTATCTTGCTTTAACTCAATGTACGCTTCAGTTTTTTTTTCCACTGCATTTGAGTCTTTTATAAATAATTCACGCGCTTCTTTCATACCACCATCTTCAGCAACTACTGGCTCTTCTTCTGCTTTCAGCTCATCTACCTTTGGAGATACAGCTTGAATTTCAATCGTTTCTGGCTTTTCTTCTGGCTCAACTTTTTTCTTACTAAAAATTTCTTTCGTTTCTTTTAACGTCTCTACAACAGATGGCGTTAATTTTTTAATTTCTGCTACTTTCGCTTTTACCACATTGAAATCAGCAAGTTCGCGTCCTTTATCTGTAACAGTTTGCACTTTTTCTTTGATCTTTGCATTTTCACCAATTTCAATCATCTTTGTTTTTGCTTTTTCTGCTGTATTTTTTACTTTTTCACGGTTTTCTTTCTTTAACATGGATACAGCTACACCTGCCGCTACACCAATCGCAATGTTTCGAGCAATATTATTTTTCTTTGCCATATTCCTTCACCCTTTCATTTCTTATGTTAGAAAGTATTTCTTTCTAAGCTTCCTCATATTCCTTGTTCATTTCGAATGAAAGCTAATAGCTTTGCACACCCTTCTGTTACAAGGTCATATACTTCTTGGAAATTCCCTGTATAGTAAGGGTCAGGAACGTCTGTCCAGCCACCGTCTGGAACAAAGTCGGACAGTCTACCAATATAGCCTCCAGTTTTACCTAAACTTTTTAAATCTGCTATATTCTTGTTGTCCATGGCAATAATATAATCAAACTTTGTTAAGTCTTCTTTTTCTACTTGCCTTGCTTTAATTCCTTCAAAAGTGACTGCATTTTCTTTTAAAATTTTTTGTGTTCCTTTATGTGGCGGATGGCCAACATGCCAATCTCCAGTTCCTGCAGAATCAATGACAATTTTCTCTTCGAGTCCCTCTTTTACGACAAGATCTCGAAAAATCGCTTCTGCCATTGGAGAACGGCAAATGTTCCCAAGACAAACAAACAATACTTGAACCATGTTTTTGTTTCTTCCCTTCTTGGTGCATTTCTTCATATATACTTATAGTATAAACAACCAATTATTAAATATAAAGGAAATCCCTACTAATTTAATAGGATTGAAAAGATTCATTAACGAAAATGATAAAAAATGTTAAGATAGCCTTATGTTATTTTAAAGGGGGACACTTCGGTGGATTTATCCGTAAAGTCAGAAGAAAACGTTGAATATATGGTCGAAGCTATTAAAGAAAAATTACGTATGGTTAATGCTGGAGCGATGAGAGCTGCTAGTTTTAACGAAGAAATGTACGAAGATTTACGTGACATTTATGATCATGTTATGAAACGTGAAACTTTCAGCATTAGTGAAATGCAAGCTATTACAGAAGAATTAGGTACATTAATTAAAAAGTAAAAAAGCCTCTCTTATATGAGGCTCTTTTTTATTTCCAACAAATTCATGACAACTCTTCTCTTTCCCTCAACCAACTGTAAAATATTGTACAATAGAAGTAGAACCTCATCTTAGATTTTTTCTCCATACATACTACTCACAAATAATAGCAACACTACCATTGCTAACTGTTTTTACTGGAGGTGCTTACTTATGAGCAATTGGTACAGTAAGACGAAAGATCAAACATTAATTGACCTAGAAACAAACGAACAACACGGTTTAACAGATGAGATTGTAAGTGACCGTTTAAAGCAATACGGTTCTAATGAATTAGCTACAAAACAAAAACGCACTTTATGGCAGCGTATTTTCGCCCAAATTAATGACGTCCTCGTATATGTCCTTATTATTGCTGCCCTTATTTCTGCCTTTGTAGGTGAATGGGCGGATGCCAGTATTATCGCGCTCGTTGTAGTTTTAAATGCTGTTATCGGTGTTGTCCAAGAATCGAAAGCAGAACAAGCTTTAGAGGCATTGAAAAAGATGGCGACGCCTAAAGCTATCGTCAAGAGAAATGGTGAACTAAAAGAAATTCCATCTGAGCACGTCGTTCCAGGGGATATCGTTATGCTCGACGCCGGACGATATATCCCATGCGATTTACGCCTTATCGAAACCGCAAATTTAAAAGTTGAAGAATCTGCTCTAACTGGTGAATCTGTCCCTGTTGATAAAGATGCAATCTACCACCCTTCCATGCAAAGTGATGAGCAAGTACCACTCGGCGACCAAAAAAACATGGCCTTTATGTCTACTCTTGTAACATACGGAAGAGGCGTCGGTGTTGCTGTTGAAACTGGAATGAACTCACAAATTGGTAAGATTGCTACCCTGTTACATGAAGCAGACGATGATATGACACCACTTCAAAAAAGCTTAGCACAAGTCGGAAAGTATTTAGGCTTTGTTGCTGTAGCTATTTGTATCGTGATGTTTCTCATCGGCTTTTTACAAGGACGAGATACACTAGAAATGTTTATGACTGCTATTAGTTTAGCCGTTGCAGCTATTCCAGAAGGCTTGCCAGCTATCGTTTCCATCGTTCTTGCAATTGGTGTGCAGCGTATGATTAAACAAAACGTCATCATCCGTAAACTTCCTGCTGTTGAAGCTCTCGGGTCTGTCACAATTATTTGTTCAGATAAAACAGGCACATTAACGCAAAACAAAATGACTGTTACTCACTTTTATAGTGATAACACATACGATCACTTAGAACATTTGAATGTAAATAATGATACGCAACGTCTATTGTTAGAGAATATGGTGCTATGTAATGATGCGTCTTACAATAACGAATCACAAACCGGGGACCCGACTGAAATTGCTCTTCTGGTGGCCGGAAGCACTTTTAACATGCAAAAAGATCATTTAGAAAAAATACATGAACGTGTTAACGAGCTACCTTTCGACTCAGATCGTAAAATGATGTCAACCGTGCATACATACGATGAAAACTGCTATAGCATGACGAAAGGTGCTATCGATAAGCTCTTACCTCGATGTAACCATATTTTTAAAAACGGGAAAATCGAGATTTTAACTGATTCTGATAAAAATCAAATATTAGAATCTGCCGGAGCAATGTCTCAAGAAGCTTTAAGAGTACTTTCATTCGCATTTAAAAAATACAATTCAAACGATGTGGATATAAATCATCTTGAAGAAAATCTTATCTTTATCGGTCTTGTCGGTATGATTGATCCACCGCGAACTGAAGTGAAAGATTCAATTACAGAATGTAAAAAAGCCGGTATTCGCACAGTTATGATTACCGGTGACCATAAAGATACCGCCTTTGCAATTGCCAAAGAACTTGGCATTGCTGAAGAAATATCTGAAATTATGATTGGAACTGAATTAGATAACATTTCAGATACAGAACTAGCTAGCAAAATTAATCATTTAAATGTATTCGCTAGAGTCTCTCCAGAGCATAAAGTGAAAATTGTAAAGGCATTACGCGCAAAAGGAAATATCGTTTCTATGACTGGTGATGGTGTCAATGATGCACCATCTTTAAAGCAAGCTGATGTTGGCGTAGCGATGGGCATTACAGGAACAGATGTCGCAAAAGGAGCAGCTGATGTCGTGTTAACAGATGATAATTTCTCATCTATCGTGAAAGCTGTTGAGGAAGGTAGAAATATTTATCGTAACATAAAAAAATCAATTCTCTTCCTACTCTCTTGTAACTTTGGAGAAATTATCGCTTTATTTTTAGCGATTTTACTTGGCTGGGCAACACCCCTACGACCTATTCATATTTTGTGGGTAAATTTAATTACAGATACACTGCCTGCATTATCACTTGGGGTTGATCCTGAAGATCCAGATGTGATGAAGGAAAAACCACGACATGCGAAAGAAAGCCTATTTAGTGGTAGCGTTCCTTTTCTTATTTTCAATGGGGCTGTCATTGGGATTTTAACGTTAATAGCCTTTATCGCCGGAGCAAAATTCTATACTGGAGATACAAATTTATTCCCTCTTTTCCCAGAGCGAATTGATGAGGATGCTCTATTACATGCCCAAACGATGGCATTTGTCGTTCTTAGTTTTTCTCAGCTTGTTCATTCATTTAACTTGCGTTCAAGAACGAAATCGATTTTTTCAATTGGGATCTTTACAAATAAATATTTAGTCTTCTCCCTTCTTATCGGTGTTCTTATGCAAGTTTGTATCATCTCCATCCCGCCCCTTGCAAATATATTCGGTGTACATGCATTAACGATGCGAGATTGGGGATTTGTTCTCTTATTAAGTATCATTCCACTTGTTGTGAATGAAATTATTAAATTAGTGAAGAGAAACTAAAAGGCAATGAGGACTATTCCTCATTGCCTTTTCATTTATCCTTGTAATTCTTTTTTGATATTCTCTGTTAATGTAGCCATACGCTTGCGACTTTCTTCACGCTCACGTTTATTTTGTTCTTCAATTTGTTGTGTTTCTTGCATACCTCTTGAAATAATGTTCCAAGTTTCCTCAAGTGTTTCCATTTTAATACTAGAAGAACCTGATAATCTCGCTACTTCTACACTTTGCGTTGCGATATTTTGTGCATTTTTCTTAAGTAATTCATTTGTACGGCGATCAAGTTCAGCCATAGAATCTGCAACAAGCTTTTGACGTTTCGCATTTACTGCTTGAATGATACCATTTTTAAAGATAGGAATCGTCGTAATAAATGCTGTATTGATTTTACCAATTAATTTATTATTACCACGTTGAATCATGCGAATTTGTGGTGCTGTAAGTAGCGCAACCATACGAGCTTTTTCTAAATCATCAATACGTTGCTCTAAAATTTCAACCGAGTTTTTAAGCGACTCTAATTCAATACCTGCTAATTGATCATTATTACGCACGCGCTCTTCATACATCGGAACTAATTCTGTATTTAAACGCTCTAATAACATTTCTCCTGCTACTACATACTTCTCTAAGTCTAAATAATATTTTAAGTTTTGCTCATACAAGCCATCTAACGTACCAATTGATTTTTTCATCTCATCTTGGTACTTCGTAATTTCCACATAAACTTTATCAATTTCGCGGCCCATCGTTTGATATTTACTAAAGATTTGTTCTATCATTTTATCCGCTTTTTTGAACATGCGCGAGAAGAAACCACTTTTTTCTTCCGCAAAGTCTTTACTATCAAATCTGTCCATAATTTTACCAAGTTGCTTTAACAATTCACCAGAATCTTCTATCTTTGATAGAGACATTGTATGTAAAATTTGATCAGCGAAACGTGAAATTTCCATAGAAGGTTCTTTTCCAAGTTCAATTAATTCCAGTTGATCTTTAATATCTACTGCGTTATAAATACGTTGCACATCTGCATCTTGTCTAAGTTGCAAGCGAACATCTTGTGCGGTTTGCTCATTCAATTCAGTTTTCGAATCTAGTACGACTGGGTTATTCATATGGTATTCTCCCTTTCCTTATAAAAATGGACGAAATAGTCCTTTTATTGTTTGTGATAAATTTTTATAGGCTGATGAGCCATGAAACTCAAGATCGAAATTAACTTCTTCAAGCCAATGGGAATCGAATGCTCCTGCTTCAACATACGGTTCAATATCGTTTCTGCCCGTGGGATTGAAATGGAATACATCTACTCCAATTTGATTCAAAAATAGTAATAAAACAGCGTCAGAACGAGTTAATTCTCCACTCTTCTCATTATTAAATATAACAATTTTCGGTACATCTTGTGAATAATCAAATTTCTCAAGCTGTTCTAAAATATTAGGTGGTATTTGAGAAAGTTGTGCGAAAACATACAGTGCTACATCTTGTTTCGTTTCTTTCGCAATTGGTTTGCATATTTCACTTTCGCACGTATGGATAATCGCCTCTGCAATCCCATGTTGTAAACCTTCCGGTAAACGCTTATGCGGCCACCAATGGCTATTCATAATTAGATCAGGATGTAATTTCCCAGCTCGGTCCAATGCATCTCGATAATGATATTGGAAATTTGCTTTTTGCTCTTTCGTAAATGGGAATGTATTAATTAATAAACTGTTATCAAATGATGTAACAACCTTTAATCGTTGAAAATATTCTTTATCATTCTTTGAAACGCCTGATATTTTCGCAAATAAAGAAGGAATATAAATATGTTTATTTTCAACAAAGAATGTTGGACGTACAAATGCCTTTTCTTTCGTAATTAAAAAGAGTTCATCATATGTCGTTTTTAACGTACGTGCTACAGGTGTATACGAACGAAATTGCCACGGTTTATATAATAGTGAATTATCGTGGTGAAGTACTTGTTCAATTTCTTTCGAAGCTTGATACGCTACTGTTGCAACACGCTCACGTCGACGATCAGGGAATGGTTCAAGCGAAATGCGACCCGGATGAGATACAACAAAAGTTCTTCCCTCTTCATCAATATTTTCAAATCCATCTTTTCCTTCGGGGTGATAATAAAGCACATCACAACCGAGCATAATAAGAAAATATAAGAAATATATACGGCTTTCCTGTGCATCACCATACCAAACGATACGCGGCATTTGTTTCTTATAATTAATCGTAGAGAACCACTTCGCTACGTAATTTTCGCTTAGTTTAATTATGTCGATTAAGAAACGACGGAAACCTTCTGTCTTTAACGACTGATTATGTTGTTTCTCATATAATTTCAATACTGAAATGAACGTCGCATGTATGTAATGCTGTAAATCAGGATTGTCTACTTTCGGTAAAAGTTGTTTCCCAGATAAATGTGCAACTAGCCTATTTACTGTCAGACCATTTGGTGCTTCTTGATGTAATCCGAACACTTCTTGAATATGACGAAGCTTTTCCGAATCAATCACTTTGTTTAAATTTTGTTCGTGTAAAACTTCGATTCCTTTCGCTTCACTATAATCAAACAGTTCATTAAAATATTCATCTACATCATTAGGAACGCCAAGGATTCGACATGCTATATAACTAAATTTCATTTCATTCTCTGTCAGCTCATATTGTGGGCGTTTTTCTAAAAGTGTTTCAAATTGCTTTAAATCTGATTCATCTTTTAATGCATATGGTTGAAGTGTAAAACGTGAAAACACAACAGTTCACCTCCAAAAACATTTACGTTTTTTCTAAATCTTTCTTCTATTATAAACTATTTTTGGTTATAAAAAATGGGCGCTCGTAAAACGAGCAAACCCATTTCAATTATTTATTGTCTTCTTTAGTAGCTGCAACTTCTTCTTTAGCTTGTCCAGAATTCTTCATGTAGTGAATTATAAATGTTGCTCCAAATGCTACAACTAAAATAATGAAGAACAGTGTATGACTAATATGAATATCAATTAGAGACAATAGCATCTTCGATGCGATAATTAAGATTAAAATATATGCTGTCGTTTCAAGCTCTGGAATACGCTCTAACAATTTTAAGAATACACCAGCGATACCACGCATCATTAAAATACCTAGCATTCCGCCTAATAATAAAATCCAAACTTCATTAGATACACCAAATGCAGCAAGTACGCTATCTACAGAGAACGCGATATCCATTAATTCAACCATCGCAACTGTTCCCCAGAAGACACCGAACATTCTAAAGAAAATACTGTTTTGATTCATACCGTGAGCTTCGTCTTCTTCACTTGCACCTTTACGCTTATCAATAAAGTATTTTACTGATAACCAAGCAAGGTAAAGTGCACCAAGAAGTTTTACCCACCATAATTTAATTAAGAACATTCCAATTCCAATCGCAATAAAGCGGAACACATAAGCTCCAATAAGTCCATAGAATAATGCTTTTTTACGTTTTTCTTCCGGAAGGTGTTTTACCATTACTGCTAACACAAGTGCGTTATCGGCAGATAACAAACCTTCAAGTACAACAAGTGTACCTATTAATCCCCAAGATACTGGATCTTGCAACACTTTAATCCACATGTCCAAGTCGAAAAACTGAGCATACGTATCAAGGATTCCTTGCAAAATACTCATCTTACCTTTATCCCCTATTCTTTGCTAGATTTATAGAAAGGTCAAAAAAAGGAAACGAATATCGTTTCCTTTCTATGCATCCAAGCCATACGCTCTTACAAGCGCACCTAAACCACCTTGGAATCCACTTCCTACTGCATTAAACTTCCACTGTCCATTATGACGGTATAATTCACAAAAGACAACTGCTGTTTCAATGGAGAAATCTTCCCCTAAATCAAAACGAAGAACTTCTTCATTCGTCTCTTCATTTGCTAAACGAACAAACGCATTTCCTACTTGTCCAAAGTTTTGACTACGGCCTTCTGCATCATAAATCGTAACTGTAATAGCAATTCTGTGCACATCTGCTGGAACTTTCTTTAAGTCCACAACAAGTTGCTCATCGTCACCTTCACCTTCACCTGTACGGTTATCTCCTGTATGTAAAACAGATCCACAAGGAGACTGTAAATTATTATAGAAGATAAAATCAGTTTCCTTCGTACATTTTCCGTTTGCATCTAATAAAAAGGCAGATGCATCTAAATCGAAATCTGATCCACCGTCATAAGATTTAATATCCCATCCAAGACCAATTACTGCTTTTGTTAAACCAGGGCTTGTCTTACCCAAATCAATTTTCTGTCCTTTTTGTAATTGAATAACCATCTATATTCACCTCTATATTTTTATCTTTAAAAATATATCCATCGGTAAACATACATTTCACCGATGGATATATAAATTAAATCTATTACTCTACGTCTAAACCAAAGTTATTACATAGAGACGCTAATCCACCTTGGAATCCACTTCCGATTGCATTGAATTTCCAGTCACCTGCATGACGGTATAATTCACCTACTACTACGGCTGTTTCAATAGAGAAATCTTCTCCTAAATCGTAACGAATTAATTCTGCATTCTTTTCTTCATCTAAAATACGTACGAAAGAGTTAGAAACTTGTCCGAAGTTTTGGCTACGACCTTCTCCATCATAGATTGTAATTGTGAAACAAATACGTTCGATATGTGCAGGTACATTTTTCAAATCTACTTTGATCGATTCGTCATCGCCTTCACCTTCGCCAGTTCGGTTATCTCCTAAATGCTCGACAGCACCATTCGCACCTTTTGGGTTATTATAGAAGACGAAATCCTCTGCACCTGAAACTTTACCGTTAGCGCCTACTAAGAAAATACTAACATCTAAATCGAAATCGTTTTGTCCGTCATAACGATTCGTATCCCAACCTAGTCCTACAAGAACTTTTGAAAGACCCGGATTCGTTTTTGTTAAGTCTACCTTTTGTCCTTTTTTCAATGAAATTGATGCCATATTCAATTCCTCCTCGGTTTATTTTATTGATAACGTGATACAATCTCACTTAAGTTTTTATCTTGTGTGCCTTCTCCAACAGCTGAAAACTTCCATTCACTTCCGTGACGATACATTTCACCTGCAATTAGAGTCGTTTTGCCAGCATAATTATCCGATAAATTATAGCGTGCTAATTCTTCACCAGTTTGCGGGTTTTGAATACGAATATATGCATTACGAATCATCCCGAAATCTTGACGACGATTTACACAGTCATAAATATTTACAACGAATACTAAACGATTAATACGGCTCGGAACTTTATGTAATTCTACGAAAATTGTTTCGTCATCACCAGCGCCTTCACCTGTTAAATTATCTCCTGAATGAATAATACTACCACAAGTAGAAAGTTTATTTCCGAAGTAAACTAAATCATTTTTGTTTAAAAAACGATCTCCTTCTAACATAACAACAGATGCATCACAATCTACATTTGGTTTACTTCCAAATAATGAAGACAGAAATCCACCTGATTGCCCAATTGGATCCCAGCCTAAGCCAACCTGTAGTTTTGCTACTTTTGGTTGTCCTTTCGTTAAATCGATCTTTTGACCTTTTTCTAAAATAATAGGCATGAAGTTTCTCCCTTTCTACAAAGCATTTTCCAAATCGGAAAATATTGTATTCTTCTCTTATATTGTAGCATTATTTACCTAGCGATAAAAAGGATAAATTCTCAGTTATATGAAAACATTCATATAATTTACTTATGATGATGTAAGAAGTGGTAAATAGCACCAATCATTCCTGCACAATTACCGTTTTGTGCAAGTTCAATCTCACAATTATTATAAATCTCTTGATTTAAGTATTTACTGACCTCTTCTTTTACTTCTTTTAAAAACTCATTTCCTCTATCGGTAATTCCTCCACCAATAATAATCTTTTCTGGATTGAAAATATAAGCAAGATTACTAATTCCGATTGCCAAATGTTTAAAGAAGATCCTAACTACTTGAGCAACTTCCCGATCTCCTTTATCATACAACTCGAAAATTAATCTCCCATTCCACTCACCTTTGCCTTTATATTTTCTGACAAGACGAATTAATCCTGAAATCGAGGCAACCTCTTCAAACGGTTTTCCTTCTATTAACATATTCCCCCATTCACCAGCACTAAATGAATGCCCTCGGTACAATTCTCCGTCTATAAAAATCGCTCCCCCAATCCCTGTTCCAAGGGTGAGCATAATAAAGTTCTCTTTCTCTCTTCCACTACCATTCCATTTTTCTCCAAACGCTGCACAATTCACATCATTGTCAATCGATACTGGAACTTTTAATATCTCTTGCAATCTATCAATAATAGGAATAGTACGATATCCCGGAATATGATCCGCACCTCCCGTCACAATTCCTTTATTAATATCAACAATCCCCGTGGTGCTAATACCAATTCCTGCAATAGTATGTTCATTCATTATTTTTTTTGATACATATATAAGTTTTTGAATAGTTTGTTCTCCGCCTAAATGAATTTCTGTTGCAACTGTTTTACGCTTTAATACTCTCCCTATTTCTGAAACAATGCCATACTTAATTTGCGTACCGCCAATATCAAACGCTATATACTCTTTCATCTACTGCCACTTCCTCTACCGTTCTGAATGTAAATTCTCCGCCTCTACTATTTGTAGGAAATCTACATTAACTCTTTTCTGCTTTGAGAAATACACCACCTTTTTCTATATATAGTTTTTTTTGCATAAAACTCTTTTTCCTAAGAAATATTACAAAGGGATGTATTTTAGATGGAATATTAATTTCTTAGGAGGAAAACCATGACGAAAATCTTCATTTTAGCATCAACACTCTCTTTATCTTTTTTTAGCGGTTTAAATATTGGTAATGCTGCAACTGAAAACTTCCGCCCATTAACAAACGCTATTGTACAAAATAGTGATCATTTTGCAGAAGGAAACTCAAAGGATAATAATAAACCTCCAGGAAATAACGGTTCTCAGAACGATAGTGGTTCTGGTGACAACGGTTCTGGCGGCAATGGTTCTGGCGGCAGTGGTTCTGGCGGCAGTGGCTCTGGCGACAATGGTTCCGGCGGTAACGGTTCTGGTGGCAGTGGCTCTGGTGGCAATGGTTCCGGCGGTAACGGCTCTGGCGGCAATGGTTCCGGCGGTAACGGTTCTGGTGGCAGTGGCTCTGGTGGCAATGGTTCCGGCGGTAACGGCTCTGGTGGTAACGGTTCTGGCGGCAATGGTTCCGGCGGTAACGGTTCTGGTGGCAGTAGCTCTGGTGACAACGGTTCTGGCGGCAACGGCTCTGGTGGTAACGGTTCTGGTGGCAGTAGCTCTGGTGACAACGGTTCTGGTGGCAGTAGCTCTGGTGACAACGGTTCTGGCGGCAACGGCTCTGGTGGCAACGGCTCTGGTGGCAATGGTTCTGGTGGCAATGGCTCTGGTGGCAATGGCTCTGGTGGCAATGGCTCTGGTGGCAATGGCTCTGGTGGCAATGGTTCTGGTGGCAATGGCTCTGGTGGCAATGGCTCTGGTGGCAATGGCTCTGGTGGCAATGGCTCTGGTGGCAATGGCTCTGGTGGCAATGGCTCTGGTGGCAATGGCTCTAAAGGCGGTAATCGTGTTAAAGGCGATAGCAGTTCTCAAGGTGGTAATGGCTCTCAGGGCGGTAACCGTGTTAAAGGCGATAGCAGTGGAAACGGCTCTCAAGGTGGCAATGTAAAAGATAATGCGAAAAAACAAGGCGATAAGTTACCGAATACGGCAACACATTATCCTGCATCTATTTTAATGGGGCTTTCAACATTCCTAATTGGTATGTTACTATTTATTCGCCGTAAAAACGCAAAATAAAACACATCCTTCCATCTAAAAAATACATGAAATAAATTGTAAAAACTAAAAGGACTTTAGGTTGCATTTTATTATGCAGCCTAAAGTCCTTTTTATCACCTATCAGAAGGATTATTAATACGCTTTTCCCCAATACACCATTTGTTTAGCTTCTTTACCACAACAAATACATTCGTCAGCTAAATGCTCTTGCTCAAAAGGCATACAACGTGAAGATACTCCAACTTCTTCTTTTAGTTTCTCTTCACAAGCTAATTCTCCGCACCACATTGCCTTAATAAATCCTTGCTTTTCATCAGCTACTTGTTTCATCTCTTCAAAATTCGTCGCACTATACGTATTCTCATCGCGAAATACTTTTGCCTTATTAAATAAAGAGTCATGAATTTCCTCAAGTAGTGCTGGAATACGTTCTTCTAATTGATCCATTGATATAAATTCTTTTTCTTTCGTATCTCTTCTTACAAGTACAACTTGATTCTTTTCAATATCTTTAGGCCCAACTTCTAATCGAATTGGAATGCCCTTCATTTCATACTCATTAAATTTCCAGCCCGGTGTTTTATTACTAGCATCTATTTTCACGCGTGCAACTTTTTGAATATGTCCTTGTAACTCTGTTGCTTTCGCTAAAACTCCTTCTTTATGCTGAGCAATTGGTACGATAACAACTTGCACTGGAGCAACTTTTGGTGGCATTACAAGTCCATTATTATCGCTATGAACCATAATTAGCCCACCTATCATTCTTGTTGATACACCCCAAGATGTTTGGTGTACATATTGCCACTTACCGTTACGATCTAAAAATTTAATATCAAATGCTTCAGAGAAATTCGTTCCAAAGTTATGGGATGTTCCTGTTTGAAGTGCTTTCCCATCATGCATTAAGCTTTCAATTGTATAAGTTGCCTTTGCTCCAGCAAACTTCTCTTTTTCTGTTTTTTGTCCTTTAATAACTGGTATCGCTAAATAATCCTCACAGAAAGAAGCATATAAGTTTAAAATATTTAATGTTTCAGCCTGCGATTCTTCTGCTGTTTCATGGATTGTATGACCCTCTTGCCATAAAAATTCTGTCGTACGAAGGAATGGCCTAGTTGTCTTCTCCCAACGAACTACTGAACACCACTGGTTGTATAATTTTGGCAAATCATTATAGGATTGCACAATTTTTGAAAAATGCTCACAGAATAAAGTTTCAGATGTAGGACGTACACAAAGTCTTTCCGCTAACTTTTCATCTCCGCCATGCGTAACCCATGCTACTTCAGGAGCAAACCCTTCAACATGATCCTTCTCTTTTTGCAATAAACTCTCTGGGATAAACATTGGCATATATACATTTTCATGGCCAGTTTCTTTTAGCTTCTCATCCATCACCTTCTGCATATTCTCCCATAAGGCATAACCATATGGACGTAAAATCATGCACCCTTTTACACTTGAATAATCAACCAGTTCGGCTTTTTTTACAATATCGGTATACCACTGCGCAAAGTCCTCTTCCATCTTCGTAATGGCTTGCACTTGTTCTTTTGCCATAGTCAGTCTTCCTCCTTCTTCCAGAAAATACAAAAAAGCCCGCGTCCCTAAATAGGGACCGAGCTTTGCCGGCGTTACCACCCTGATTCATACAAAAAAATTGTATATGCTCTCTTCTTGATAACGGGAAATTCCCGCTGCATATGCAGAACTCAAAGGCAGGTTCCATATTGCCTTTTTAAGAATCTTTCAGCCTGGCGGATTCTCTCTCTGCTAAAAAGGTTGAACATGTACTAGTCCTTTTTCATCGTTATAATGAAATAAATTTGTTGATTATCATAATACAAATTCTTTTTTAAAACAATAGCTAATTTTCTTATTATTATATATTCTTTTCGTTTTTTACAGTTTTATACGTAGCTTTTTCGAGAGATTTTTACAAGTTGATGTGCAATCATACCAATAAGTGTACCTAGTAGAACGAAGAAACCAATAAATCCATATCCCATTCCTTCCCACCCACCAATAACCATCATGGTAACAGGAAATGATGCTAAGCAAAGAAGTATTACAATCAGTGCAAATATAATATCAAACTGTTTGTCTGGAAAACGTTTCTTTAGTAAATATGAAATAGCAAATACAAGGAGAATTGTGATGCCACCAATGATGTAAAATATACCGAATCCATCTAACCAGTCCATACTATTCCCTCCGTCCGTAGATTCCCTTATACTTATTATATGTTTAATTTTTCTGAAAATAAACAATAAATTTTATTCGAAAACATATTTTTATTACTAGGTATTAATAGTAATATATAAGAATAGGTTTTATATAATTAGGAGGATTACTTTATGGATAAAGCATTAACGAATCGTGTCATTATTTTATCATTCGACTGTTTATCAGCTTTAGATTTTCCTATACTACAAAAACTACCTCATTTCCAATCTCTAATAAAAAAGGGCACGGTTGTCGAAAAAGTAGAACCAATTTATCCTTCTGTAACATATCCAAGCCACTCAACAATCGTAACCGGTAATTATCCTAACAAGCACGGTGTTGTTAGTAATACGTTACTTCAACCAGGACGTGAATCACCTGATTGGCATTGGTACCGAAAATCGATAAAAGGAACAACATTGTATGATGAAGCGCGTAAAGCAAATTTAACGACAGCTGCCCTTCTATGGCCTGTTACTGGGAGAGCAAACATTGATTACAATTTACCAGAAATTTTCCCCAATAGACCGTGGCAAAATCAAGTGTTAGTTTCCTTATTTAGCGGTAGCCCACTATACCAATTAGATTTAAATCGTCGTTTCGGCCATATAAGAAATGGTTTATCACAACCAGAGCTGGATGATTTCGTCCTCGCCTCTGCTGTACACACCATTCAGACGAAAAAGCCTAATGTTATGTTCGTACATTTCACTGATTTAGACACGCAAAGACATTATCATGGCTTTGAATCTAACGAAACAATAGCTGCAATTCATAGACATGATGAGCGGCTAGGGAAAATTATTCAAACTTTAAAAGACAGTGATCTATACGAAGAAAGTACAATTATTGCCCTTGGTGATCATAGCGCTTTAAGTGAAAACAAATCCATCCAATTAAATGTGCTATTCCATCAAAGAGGACTTATATCTCTTAATAAAAAAGGCAAATTAGTAGACTGGAAAGCCTATTGCCAAAGTTGTGATGGCTCTGCCTATGTATATGTGAAAGACAAAAATGATACGGATACAATTCGAGAAGTACAACTACTCCTTGAAGAACTGCTGCAAAATAAACAGAATGGAATTGAATTTATACTTCATGATGAAGCTGCGAAAGACCGCGGTGCAGATGGTAATTGTTTATTTATGTTAGAAGCACAAGAGGGTTATTATTTCACTGAAAACTATACAGGAGATTTTATAAAAGAAATTACTGAAAAAGATGTTACGCCTAGTAAAAAATATACATTTGGTACGCATGGATACTCTCCAACAAAACCTAACTATGAAACAATTTTTATCGCTGCTGGGAAAGGAATAAAAAGCGGCGTTACCGTCCCGTACATGAGGCTTATTGATGAAGGTCCAACTATCGCTAGACTACTCGGTTTACACTTAGGTGAAACAGACGGAGCAATTGTAGAGGATTTACTCCAATTGTAAAGAACTGTGTATATATGTAAAAGTTATGTAAAATTCATCACTGTTTCTCTTTTTATAATTTTTATTTTTGTACACTGTTAGTAAAACAAATTTAAGGGGGAACATTATATGAAAAAAATGTCCAGACAAGAAAAAAGCTGGATATTATACGATTGGGCGAACTCGGTATATTCGCTCGTCATTACAACTGCATTATTTCCAATTTACTTTAAAGCAGCTGCAAAAGAAGCTGGACTATCCGGGGCAACTTCAACAGCATATTGGGGATATGCAAACTCGTTCGCTACACTTTTAATTTCTATACTTGCTCCTATTCTCGGCACAGTTGCTGATTATAAAGGATTTAAAAAACGATTTTTCACATTCTTCTTTGGACTCGGTATCGTATTTACAAGTATGTTAGCAGTCGTTCCAACATCTCAGTGGTACTTATTATTAGGATGCTATATGCTCGCCTTAGTCGGTTTTGCTGGAGCAAACATTTTTTATGATGCATTTTTAGTAGATGTCACTTCTGAAGATAGAATGGACCGAATTTCTACGCGAGGTTTCGCATTAGGCTATATTGGGAGTACTATTCCTTTCATCGGTTGTATCGCTCTTATTATTCTTTCTCAAAAAGGAACTATCCCTTTATCTGTTGGTATTGCTAGTCAAATTTCATTTGCGATAACAGCTCTTTGGTGGGGGTTATTTACGATTCCAATGCTAAAAAACGTAGAGCAAAAGCACTATATTGAACGTCACCCTAGACCAATTACAATGAGCTTCAAACGCCTTGCTGCTACTTTTAAAAATATTAAAGAATATAAAACTGTATTCATGTTCCTAATCGCTTACTTTTTCTATATTGATGGGGTCGATACAATTATTACCATGTCCACCGCTTACGGAACAGATCTCGGTATCAGTGCAACGAATCTATTAATCATATTATTTGTAACACAAATTGTCGCTTGTCCATTTGCTTTATTATATGGAAAATTATCAGCAACATTTACAGGTAAAAAAATGCTATATGTCGGTATCATTATTTATATCATCATTTGCATATATGCTTATTTCTTAAAAACGACACTTGATTTTTGGATTTTAGCAATGTTAGTTGCTACATCTCAAGGTGGTATTCAAGCACTAAGTCGTTCATACTTTGCAAAACTAGTACCAAAAGAATCTGCTAATGAATTCTTCGGATTTTATAATATCTTTGGTAAGTTCGCCGCAATTATGGGCCCGGTATTAGTCGGTGTTACAACGCAATTAACAGGAAAAACAAACGCTGGTGTTCTTAGTATTATTGTTCTGTTTATTATCGGTGGATTCTTATTAACTAGAGTTCCAGAAAATAATACATCCGTTACACCAACTAGTCCAAAGACTAAAACACTATAAGAAAAGATCCTCTTCTCATGAGAAGAGGATCTTTTTTATTTTTAACGGTGCGCCTTATAATAAACGACTCTACTGCTTGTACAAAAATAATTTATCAACAGTTGTTCCTAATACTTCAGCTAAACGGAATGCTAACGCTAAGCTTGGATCATATTTATTATTCTCAATTGCATTTATCGTCTGTCTAGAAACCTTGCATTTATCAGCTAATGCGCCTTGTGAAATATTATTTTCAGTGCGTAATTCATAGATTTGATTTTTCACACCATTGCTCCTAACCTGTAAAATCGTTTTTACAACATCAGTATATAATTGGCTCATATAGTTGTCAAAAGTTCCTCAAAGAAAAAGGGAGCAATTTTGCTCCCTTAAAATAGTTATTTCGAAGCTAACGAATTTGTTAGTTTCTCTTTATTAACGACATCTTCTTTCTTTATTTGCATACGTAGAACTGGCCCTATCGCTAATAAAACAAGTGCCATTGCTATACAAAACACAATAACTAGTGAAGTTAGTTCCTTTAATCCTCCAGCTAGTGAAGTTCCAATTAGCATTGCCCCCATAAACAGTGGTAAAATCGTCCCGTTTACTCTTCCAACCATATTTTCTGGTACAAGTTGAATCATAAGCGTACCGACAACGATATTAACACAAGCTAAACAAATACCTGTTCCAAATCTCATGAAACTAGTAATCCAAAATGATGTAGATAGCCCTTCTACTAAAAATGACATCGCTAATATGCTCATACCGAATACGAACATCTTTTTCGGATTCACTTTTGAAGCGAAAACTGCAGCAACAATACCACCGATTAACATACCTATTCCATCAGCTGCTGCTAAATATTGAACAGCTTCTTTTTCCATGCCTAAACGTTCAATTACAAGGAATACTTCTAATGGATTCGTTAATCCAACAGCTAAACCCATAATAGTAAAAGTGATCGTAATCATACGTAAATTTTTCGTGTGAAGAACGTATTTCCATCCTTCTTTTATATCATTTTTTAATGAATCTCTTGCCACTTTCTCTTTTTCAACCCATTTTGGTAAAAATGAAAGGGCGATAGCAGATAACAAAAATAAAATGATTAAGCTATATAGTGACGTAAATAAACCAAGTTGTGTATACACAAGCGATCCTACCACTGGCCCAAAAATTAGAAATAATGACTGTAATGTTTGGTTAAATGCAATCGCATTTGCTACCTCTTCTTCTTTTACATAGCGCTTAAATATACGCGAAGATGAGGGCTGAGAAAACTGACCTACAATCGCGGAAATGAGTGTTGCAAAAAATATAGCCTGCCAATAATCCAGCTTTAACAACAGGACAATTCCTATAATAGACAGTACACTCAACACATCTCCAGCGACCATTGTTCTTTTCGGATTCCAGCGATCTGCTAATGCACCACCAATGAACGAGAAAATAAAGATAGGTGCATACTCCATGACAGATAATAGAGACACTGAAACTGGATCATTATTTGTCCGCTCCATTATGAAATATAAAAGAGCCATATTTCTGATCCAAATTGCAAATTGTTGTAAAATATCAGATGCCATAACGAGCATAAATGCTCGGTTTTTAAATAAAGCTTTCACTTTCATTCCCCTTCCATAAACCGACCGTTCGGTCTAATTTGTTTTGTAAGAAAAGCAACTGACTTATTATTCAGCTGCCATTCCTTTTAACAATACATCTATTGCCTTTTTATAAATACGTTTCAGCTCTTTATAATCTAACTCGTAGTAAAGTACTCCAAGCCCTGATAATAATCCGTTCACAATATACATAAGATCACGAGTATTATCTTCACGGAACTCTCCAGACTGTATACCTGCTTCAATTAATTTCTCAAACATAACATATGATTCTCTAGTTAAAGCTAACAGTTCATCCAGAATCTCTTTACTTACAACTTGGCTCATAGAGAATTCCTCTATTGCATTTGAAATTGGTTGCTGTATGTCCTCTACATGATATTCCGCGAGACCATATAGTTTTTCAGTACTAGTACTATACAACTTCTCTTTTTCATTCCATTTTTCAACCCAATCATACGTATGCTGTTTCACTACAAATAAAAATAATTCTTCTTTACTTTTAAAGTGATAATAAATACTTCCTTTACTTCGCTCTGTAATTTCACAAATCTCTTCCATAGATGTAGCTGCGTAGCCCTTCTGTGAAAATAGACTTTCTGCTTTATATGCAATTTCTTTCTTTATCTCTTCTGCGCTTCTTCTCATATTCACACCTCTTTAAACCGACCGTTCAGTCTAATAATAACAAATCAAAAACCTCTATCGCAAGAGGCTATATTCCTTATTTAAGAAAATGTACTTTCAAACCAAGTTCGAATCATATGTATTGTTCCAAATTTAAATGTTAATTTAACAAGAAATACGCCTCCCGCAGCTAATAAAAATAACACTACTTTCCCCTTATTTTTCACTCTCGGTTCCCTTTTCATTTCCATTCCCCTTAGTATGTTAAAAATATTAATCAAACGTTTGTTTAACTGTGTTTATGCATATGTAAGCCAACTAATCAAACGTTTGTTTAAAAAGAAATACGCCTATATAAGGCGCATTTTCATCAATCACCACCACCGCAGCTTCCCCCGCTATCTCCCCCAAAAGACCCTCCACAATCATGTGAACCGCCATCATGCGAGCTATCATTATCAGATCCAGCAAAGAAAAATAATGGTGATGAGCTGTTAGATGAATTATGAATGTTATTTTGTTTTGTAAGATTTACCTTCTTTTTGTTCGATCGAACTGCTGTTACGATTATTCCAACTACAACAAATAATAGTATGACGATAATAAATTCCATATAAAAGCCTCCCTTATTCCTCGAATAATTGAATGGTTCTCTCTAGATTTTCAAGTGAAATGAAGCGCGATTCTCGAAGGATCTCTTTTCCATTATAAAATAATAAAATTGTCGGTCCTGTAAATACGGCATATCGCCCCGCAATCTCTTGCATGTCTTGTAGTAATATCTCTATTTTCTCTACGTAATCATAATTCTCTAATACGCAATTTACTTTTCTTAGCATAACATCACAAACACCACAATTTTCCGTTTTAATAAACAGAAGTACCAATTGTTGTTCTTCGATATAGGTCGCTATTTCTTCTATCGTTTTAAATGTAGTCATCTTATCCCTCTTAGCGTAATTTACGAAATACTTTGTCTTGATACATACGAAAAGCTGAACTATCTTTAATCTTTCTCTTTTCCATTACCTGCTGAAAACGTAACGTTTTTATTGTTAACTCTTCTCGTAATTTCTTTCTCTCTTCTTCATCATAACAGCAGGCAATTAGATCCTCTATTTTTAATATATCTTTTTGTAGTTCCATCTCTGGTGGAATCATTCCCGCATTTTTTAAAATTTTATAACTCATTCTAAGTTCTGGAGGTACCATTGAAAAATCTTCTAATTGTAGTGGTTTTCCTTTTCCCGGAAGATAATCAAGATCACCATTCCGTATTGCTTGGCGAATTTTTTCTTCAGCAATGTTCAAAAACACATCCACACTATTCCCTCCTTTACATATTTTTACTATTATTTTACATGATATTTCCTTATCTTTCTACGTCTTTAATAATTGGCTCCATACAATTTTTTCTCAAATTTATTTATAATGAGCTATTTCCTCCCATACCGACCTTTCGTTTTCATATATAGTTTGTATTCAAGCCTTTTTATATTGAGAAAGTCTTTTTCAACTTAATAAAGCGTTTACACTAAATCTTACATTTGTTACGATTTAATCACCCCCAGCTCCCTTGTATAGACTTCGTGATGTCTGATCATTTTATCTAGACGTTTCATACGTCTAGATTCATTTTGATTTATTGGCGTATGCCTTTAAATATATCTTTTATTTTGAAAGGAGAAATGGCTATGAGGTCTCAAAAATTCACACTGCTATTACTATCTCTACTACTTTTCTTACCTCTTTTTCTCACAAATTTTATTACTCCAAATCTCGCATTAGCAGATTCACCAAAGCAAAGTCAAAAAATTGTTGGGTACTTTCCTTCGTGGGGCGTTTACGGACGTAATTATCAAGTTGCTGACATTGATGCATCAAAACTTACTCACCTTAACTATGCTTTCGCGGATATTTGTTGGAATGGAAAACATGGAAATCCTTCTACCCATCCGGATAATCCAAATAAACAAACGTGGAACTGTAAAGAATCTGGTGTACCATTGCAAAATAAAGAGGTTCCTAATGGTACTCTCGTACTCGGTGAACCATGGGCTGATGTTACCAAATCGTATCCTGGCTCAGGTACAACTTGGGAAGATTGCGATAAATATGCCCGTTGCGGAAATTTCGGAGAACTAAAACGATTAAAAGCTAAATATCCTCATTTAAAAACAATAATTTCCGTTGGTGGCTGGACTTGGTCTAACCGCTTTTCTGATATGGCCGCTGATGAAAAGACAAGAAAAGTATTTGCCGAATCTACAGTAGCTTTTCTTCGCGCATATGGATTTGATGGCGTAGATTTAGACTGGGAATATCCGGGCGTTGAAACAATTCCTGGTGGTAGTTATCGTCCTGAAGATAAACAAAATTTCACTCTTCTTCTTCAAGACGTCCGAAATGCTTTGAATAAAGCAGGTGCTGAAGATGGCAAACAATATTTACTAACAATCGCGTCAGGTGCAAGTCAACGCTACGCTGATCATACAGAGCTAAAGAAAATTTCTCAAATACTCGATTGGATTAATATTATGACATATGATTTCCACGGTGGATGGGAAGCTACTTCTAATCATAATGCAGCTCTATATAAGGATCCAAATGACCCAGCAGCAAATACGAATTTTTACGTAGATGGTGCTATAGACGTTTATACCAATGAAGGTGTTCCAGTGGATAAACTAGTATTAGGCGTACCTTTTTACGGACGTGGCTGGAAAAGTTGTGGAAAAGAAAATAACGGACAATATCAACCTTGCAAACCAGGTAGTGATGGGAAACTTGCTTCTAAAGGTACTTGGGATGATTATTCTACCGGTGACACAGGTGTGTATGATTACGGTGATTTAACAGCCAATTACGTTAATAAAAATGGTTTTGTACGCTACTGGAATGACACAGCTAAAGTACCTTATTTATATAATGCAACTACAGGCACATTTATTAGCTACGATGACAATGAATCTATGAAATATAAAACAGACTATATAAAGACGAAAGGTTTAAGTGGAGCAATGTTTTGGGAACTAAGCGGAGATTGCCGTACAAGTCCAAAATATAGTTGTAGTGGTCCAAAATTACTTGATACGCTAGTAAAAGAATTACTTGGTGGACCTATTAACCAAAAAGATACTGAGCCACCAACGAATGTTAAAAACATTATAGTTACGAATAAAACTTCAAGCTCAGTTCAATTAAGCTGGACTGCATCCACTGATAACGTAGGCGTTACTGAATACGAAATTACTGCCGGAGAAGAAAAATGGAGTGCAACAACAAATAGCATTACAATTAAAAACTTAAAACCTAATACGGAATACACATTTTCAGTAATTGCCAAAGATGCTTCTGGAAATAAATCACACCCTACCGCTCTTACTGTCAAAACGGATGAAGCTAATACAACACCTCCTGATGGAAATGGCACTGCTACATTTTCAGTCACTTCGAATTGGGGAAGCGGTTATAACTTCTCGATTATAATTAAAAATAACGGAACGATTCCTATTAAAAATTGGAAATTAGAATTTGATTATAGCGGCAATTTAACACAAGTTTGGGATTCTAAAATTAGTAGTAAAACAAATAATCATTATGTAATTACGAACGCAGGATGGAATGGCGAAATTCCTCCTGGTGGATCAATTACAATTGGTGGTGCAGGAACGGGTAATCCTGCCGAACTTTTAAATGCCGTCATTAGCGAAAACTAGACGTAATATCCATTAATTATTTCACTAAAGTTTGAATTTAGGTTTGAGCAATACCTCCTAAATTCAAACTTTTAATTTTATGAAAAATAAAAATCATCACAATAACCTATTATAATTAATTTCTAATATGAAGTTGATATGAAGTTAATTTGAATTTTACATGAATTTCCTTTAATTTCTATTGTCTTCCTATAATATCCACATTATTCTTTACATATAGGAATTATTTTCATTCCACTTTGAACTATCTATATATATAAAGAAAGATAGTCACCTGTTAGGGAAAGGCTTTCGTATTATTATAAATATAACAAAAGAAAAAGCACGCTTATAAGCGCACCATAAGAGTGCTTCTTCATACAATTCTCATGTAAGAGTTCTCGAAAATCATGTTAATCACAAAGAAAAGACATTAGCTCATAAAAGCTAATGTCTTTTCTTTATTCATATTGTTCAGCATTCCACTCTTCTATATTCCATACTTTTGTTATCCACGATTCATAGAAAGAAGGTTCATGTGAGACAATTAAAACCGTTCCTTTATATTGTTGTAACGCTTCTTTTAAAGCCATCTTAGTTTCTACATCCAAATGATTAGTCGGTTCGTCTAAAATTAAAACATTGCTTTTCGTTACGATAAGTTCACATAAACGCACTTTCGTTTGCTCTCCACCGCTTAATAAACGAATAGGTTTTAATACGTGTTCTTCTTTCAATCCACACTTCGCTAATACTTGGCGCACTTCTTTCTTTGTCATATCTGGTCGTTCTGCCCAAACTTTCTCTAACGGTGTTATTTCTGAAGCAAACTCTTCCTGTGCAAAATAAGCAGGATTTACTCGTTCCCCAACAAAAATTGAACCGCTTAGCGGCTTTATTTGACCTAATAACGTCTTTAACATTGTCGTTTTTCCAATACCGTTATGACCAACAACAGCTATCTTTTCTCCTTTTTTCACTTGTAAATTCAAGCCTGGAAATAACGGCTCACTATAACCCACTCTTAGTTTCTCAGCCTGTAATATACGACTTACTGGTTCATTATAAACAGTAAAAGCAAAACGGGACCGAGGTATATTATTAACCTTTTCAACCCTTTGCATTTTCTCCAATACTTTCTCTCGACTTTTTGCCTGTTTTGCTTTTCGAATCTTATTTTTTTGAATAAATGTTTCTAACTGAGCAATTTCTTTTTGTTGTTTCACATACGCCGATTGTAATTGTTTCCTTTGTACTTGGTAACTTTGTAAAAACTTTTCATAATCCCCTACATATCGCTTAACTTTTCGTTCTTCTAGATGGTAAATGACATTCGTAATATTGTTCAAAAATACTTCATCATGCGAAATGATAATATAAGCTTTTTCGTACAGTTTCAAGTACGATTGCAACCATTCTATATGTGCTGTATCTAAATAGTTCGTTGGTTCATCTAGCAATAAAACATCAGCTTTTTCTAGAAGAAGCTTTCCTAGTAATAACTTTGTCCGCTGTCCTCCACTTAACTTTGAAACATCCTTTTCCAATCCTATTTCAAACAGCCCTAAACCAATTGCCACTTCTTCAATTTCTGTATGAATTTGATAGAAATTAGAGTTTTCCAATATAGTTTGTAACTCTCCATACCTTACTAACAATTTTTCTACTTCTACTGCTTCAGCCATCTCTTCTGCAATTTTTAACATTTCATATTCAATCGCATACAAGTTAGAAAATGCACTTTGCAAGTATCCTGCAATTGTTATTCCTTCTTGTAAATCTATATGCTGCTGCAAAAATCCAACCTTTACATGTGGAAACCATTCAATGTTCCCATCATCATGTATAAGTTCTCCTGTTAAAATTCTTAGCAGTGTTGATTTTCCAATCCCATTTTTCCCTACTAACCCAACATGCTCCCCCTTTAATAATCGAAAGCATGCATTATATAAGATGGTTTTCTCACCATACGAATGACTTAAATTTTCTACTGTTAATATACTCATTTTTTTCTCTCCTTTACTTATCGTCCATAAGCTAAATAGAGAGACCAACAGTATGAATCCTTATTTAATTATGCATATAAAAATGGGTAAGGTGAATACACCTTACCCATTACATATTATCGTAAAAAAGGATTAAGGTTCTTTACCTGCTGTCTTCAATTTAGCTTAATCTTAAAAAATGGGCAGACTTCTCCCATATCAAGCTAAAACCATTTGAAGAACAGTTGATAAAGTCATTTTATCCTTTCACTCCTTTAACATTTGTTATATTAAGAGTATAAACTACTCTGTTATATTCTATTCTCTATTTTCCCTTTTGTTCCTTCTCCATCTTTTCATATTCTAAAAAAAGCCTCTTAACAGTAATTATACTAACAACTGTTAAAAGGCTTTTTCTATTTTTTCATATAAGGAGCTAACACACTTAAAATCTCTTCTTTATCCTTTTTTAATTCGAGTGATGTTAACATATCCATCGTTCTCGGTCTAGGTAATTTCACTTGTACCTCGCCAACAATTGACGCTGGTCTTTGAGATAAAATAAATACGCGATCTGAAAGCAAGATTGCCTCATCTAAGTCATGTGTAACCATAACGATTGTTTGCTTCTCTTGATGCCAAGAGTTTAAAAGCCAGCTATGTACTTCCATTTTTGTAAATGCATCTAACTTTCCAAAAGGCTCATCAAGCAGCATAATTGGCTTTTCACATAAATATGTGCGCAGAAAACTAATTCTTTGACGCATACCACCAGACAATTCATCTGGATAATGGTCTGCATATTCATCTAGTTCGAACTGCTTTAATGCTTCCATTCCTTCTGTCAGCCTTTGTTTTTTCGGCTTTCCTTCAATTTCTAACGGAAGAACGATATTTTGCAAAGCTGATCGCCACGGTAGTAATAAATCTTGTTGTGGCATATAACTAACAACATCTTGCTCTTGTACTTGCTTATCTTTATACGTTACGTTCCCGCTTGTTGGTTTTTCAACATTTGCAATCATGTTTAATAATGTGCTTTTCCCGCAACCACTCGGTCCTACAAAGGAAACAAACTCTCCCTCTTGTATAGAGGCACTAATATTCTCTAATACATTCTTTCCGTCGAAAGATTTCACTATATTTTTTATTTGTAATCCGCTCATTTTTCACTTGGAAGGAATTCATTTGTAAAAGCATCTTTTACATCGATTTTCTTTTTAATAACTTTGTTGTCATATAAGAAATTCATGTAATTCGTCCAAATTCCTTCCTTCTGTACACCCCATGCTTTCGCATCATCTTGATACTTCGTACTTAACCATTTCTGGCTTTCTTGAACTAAATCTTTATTTACATCTGGAACAGCTTTAATTAGAATATCAGCAGCTTCTTTCGGTTCCTTAATTGCAAAATTATAACCTTCTGTTGTTGCACTCATAAACTTTTTCACAAAGTCTTTATCTTGCTTCGTATGTTTTTCACTCGTAATAATAACAGGACTATAGAAATCAAGCGCTGGGTCTAAGTCTTTCACCATAATCGTATTTAACTCTTTTCCTTGGCGCTTCGCTTCAATTCCATCCCATCCGTAATAAATCCATTCAAAGTCTGCATCACGGCCGATTGATTTAAAGAAATCGGTTTGTCCTAAGATGATTTTTTCAACTTTATTAAAATCAGCTTGATGCTTATCCATAATCGTCTTTAATGTCGCTTCTTCCGCTGGTCCTCCCCAGCCGCCATAACGTTTACCTTCAAAATCTTTCGGTGACGTCATATTATCTTTCTTAAGCGATGCAAACGCTGAAGTGTTATGCTGAATAATCGCTCCTACAGATACAACAGGAATTCCTTCCACACGAGCTAATGTTACATTTTCTTGTGCGCTTATTGCGAAGTCTGCTTTTCCTGATGCTATCATTTGCTCTGCTGTTACATTGTCACCCGGTTGAATAATTTCTACATCTAATCCTTGCTTTTTGTAATAATCTTTCGTTTGTGCTACATATAAGCCAGTATGATTCGTATTTGGAAACCAATCTAATACTACTTTTACTTTTTGATCTTTACTTGCACTTTCTTCTTTCTTCGCCGGATTACATCCAGCCACACCTACCGCTAATAAGGCAGCTAACATAACTTTCAAACCTTTTTTCATTTTCTGCCGTCCTTTCTATATATCCATGGTGCTGTTATTCTTGCCATAAACTCTACGATAAAATACAGGCACAATGTCACCATAACGATGATTGCTGCAACACCAAATACTCGAGCAGTCAAAAATGATTTTGTAGCCCTCGTAAGCATAACGCCTAATCCTTCACTTGCACCGAGCCATTCTCCGATAATTGCCCCCATTACGCTATATGTAACTGCAATTTTTAAGCCTGAGAAAAAGTATGGAAGCACTGCTGGAAATTTTACTTTCTGGTAAACTTGCCATTTCGTCGCCTTCATTGTTTGTAACAGCTTCAACATGTTTTTATCTACTGTTTGAAAACCTTCTAAAATACTAAGCGCAATTGGGAAGAAACAAACGAGTATTACGACCATTACTTTCGGCAACATCCCATATCCAAACCAAATAATAAATAGTGGTGCAAGTACAACAATTGGAATTGTTTGCGAAATAACGAGCAATGGATTTATTAAAATACGAAATAACGGTATAACGTCCATAATAATTGCGATGCTCGTCCCCAATAAAATTGCAAAGAATAGTCCAATTATAACTTCCTGCAGTGTTTGCATCGTATTTGGTAATAGTAAATCTTTCATCCCAATTAATTCTTGAACAATGGCAGAAGGCTTTGGTAAAATCCACGGTTCGATTTTAAATAATGAAACAGATCCTTCCCATATCGCAATGAGAAGGATAAGCCAAATAGTTGTAATAAGTTTAGATTGCTTCTGGTTTTGCATATTCATCACGGTACTTCCAAACCTTTTCATCTATCGTTACACCAGTGCTTGGACGATAATGGATTTTAATAGAAGTAATCACTTCTTCTGCTCCAGCATCGACGCAAGCTTGTTGTGCACGTTTAACGACATCAAGAAGTACATCTAATTCTCCTTCCAAAGTTGTTTCCATTGCCCCTACTTCATAACGAACTCCCGATTGTTGCACAACTTCAATTGCTTTATCGACAACAGAATATACATCTTTCGTTTTCGCTTGTGGTACTACTGAAAATGACATTGTAACTTGTTGTGACATAATAAAATCCCCCTTATAAAATTAAATTTCAAAAATAAGAAAAGGCTTTCCTACTGCGTAGGAAAGCCTTGTATGCAAGTTATTATAGAATAACATATGCTACATCACTTTAAGTAACTCCCTACGCTGGCATTATCCAGATCAGGTTGAGGGTCGATGTTTACTTACATCCTCTCAGCCAATTGGCTCCCCGGTCCTTAATTCGTTTTCATTGTAGCATGATTTATTTTATTGAACAAACAAAAGCATGCATAATCATTTCATTATTTTTGGAAAATAACCAACTTTTTCACCATGAGCTAATAACTGCTGTATAAATTCTTTATTAATTGCTGGTACTTTCAATTCTTTTTTCTTAATCCATTCATTCGTTCTACGCGTACCCATTACAATTTCAGATTGCTGCGCTCCATCTCCTGCAACTTGAGAAGCAATTAACTCTGCTATTACTTCATTTCCCTTTGCTAATTCAAGTCCGGCATTTTCATATTCTGAAAGTGTAACCAGTTCAAGATTGTATCCACACTCTCCAATTAGCTGTATAAATTGTTCAAACTCAATTTGATGTGGATGACAGATGTGCAATGTTTCTCCATCTATTTGTGAATCTTGTACATACGTTACAATTGATTTACTAGCAAAATCAATTGGTGTGAAATCAACTTTCCACTTCACATTTGGTGCTTTTCCAATTAATAGCATTGTTTTAATAAGACGATAAAATGCGTTTCCTTCAATATTTTGTTGGAACGAACCTGTTTCTGAATGACATGCTAAATTACCTGCACGATAAATATTTCCGCGCAAACCATTTTTCATTGCTTCACGAACAATGTTTTCCGCTTGTAGTTTACTATTTGAATATACATTCTCTAAGTCTACACTGTAATTAAAATCACCAGTTTTCATGTATGTATCCCATTGATCTACCGCTAATTCTAACGGGATACCAATTGTAGAAATAAAATGGAATGTAGCACCTTTCTCCGCTAATGCTAGCATACGGCTAGTTCCTTGGACATTTATATTTTCAAATTGTTTTACATCTCCAAAATGTCTTACATCTGCACCGCAATGAATTATCGTATCCATCTTAGAACTGATGAACATAAATTCTTCTTCGCTCATCCCAAGATACTCTTCCCCCAGATCACCAGCTACGGCCTGTATACGCTGTAACCATTCTTCACATATATCACTAAAGTAGCCTGTTAATGTATCTATAATTCTTTGCTGCACATCTTTGGTTGGTCTTACTAAACAATAAATAGTAGCAGATGTATCTCTCAGCAATTCATATAATATGTGTGATCCTAAATAACCAGTAGCTCCTGTTAAAAAGACATTTGAAATCTGGGTTTCTTCCAAAACGTTTGCATACGTAATAGTATCCGGTTCGTGAATCACTTTATATTCACGAAATACTTCTTCTTTCTCTACTTTTACTTCTCGCTCAATTCGAGCTAATCCATATATCGTTCTTTCTTTAAAGAAATCTTGAATTGTTAAATGTGAGAAATCTTCTTTTAACAATGTTAAGACTCGTAATACTTTCAATGAATGTCCACCAATTGTAAAGAAATCATCATGCACTCCAACTTTTGAAATTCCTAATACTTCCGCCCAAGCGTTCGCTATTTGTTTTTCTGCTTTATTAGAAGGTGCAACATATTCTTGTAGACGAACCGGTTCATACTTTTCTTCTAACTGAGCTAACTTCTTAACATCAATCTTTTTATTAGGTGTAAGTGGTAATTCATTAATATAAATTAGTTTAGATGGCACCATATAATCTGGTAATTGCTCTTGTAACTGATAAACTAATTCTGGTATTTCTTTTTTATTTAAAGTTGTATAGAACGCGATTAAATATTGGCTACCTTCCTTACTCTTCTTAGCAAAAACAGCATTTTCTTTTATATTATGATTTTGAGAAATTTTACTTTGGATTTCTCCTAGTTCAATACGATGTCCTCTAATTTTTACTTGATCATCTTTCCGATGTAAAAACTCTATATTTCCATCCTCTAGCAACTTAACAATATCACCTGTTTTATATATACTAACTATAGGATTAAAAGGGTTCGGAATAAAAGCTTCAATTGTTTTATTAGGTTTATTAAAATACCCTTTTGCTAATCCTACTGAATCTATATATAATTCACCAGGTACACCAATTGGACAAAGATTCATATTCTCATCCAAAATCATAACTTGATAATTAGAACATGGTTTACCAATGGGAATACTCGCAACATCCTCATTTAACTGACTAGGTATTTTATAAGTTGTCGTCACTACTGTACATTCTGTCGGTCCGTATACATTATGAATTTCAACATTTGTACCTATTCTTTCTCTCCACAATTTAATAACCTCTACAGGCAACATTTCACCGCCAATCGCAATTCTTTTTAGGGAAGCTAGCTTATATATATCTTCTTCTGCTAAATAAGTTGCTACTTGTCGAACAAAAATTGTTGCTAATGCCAAGATCGAAGTTGCTTTCACTTTATAGATTGCATGTGCAAATGCTTCTACAGACAATCGCTCTTCCTCTAATAATACATACAAATTTCCTCCACAGAATAAAGAAGCAAATGACTCCCATACAGAAGCATCGAAACTAAAGGAAGGAAATTGGGCAAATACATCCTCTTCTGTCAATTCATATTGCTTTTGCATCCAAATGTACAGATTAACAACGCCTCTATGTGCTAACATCGTTCCCTTTGGATTCCCTGTTGAACCAGATGTATAAATCATATAAGCTACATCATCACAATGAATAGACAACTTTACATCTATATCTTCACAAGTTTCACTATCATACATTGAAACTGTTTGAACCCCATCACATGTTATAGGCGTCTCTTTCATCAATATAACTTTCGCTTGGCTATCTTGAATAATGTACTGTATTCTACTTTCCGGATAATCTGGATCAATCGGAATATACGCTGCACCAGCTTTTAATATAGCTACCATACTTACTACTGTGTCTATGCTACGTTTCATAAATATTCCAACATAGTCTCCTAATTGGACGCCGTTTTTAATTAACATATGAGCTATTTGATTACTTTTTTTATTTAGCTCCTCATAAGTTAAAGTACCTTCCCTTGAAGATAAAGCTATACGATTTGGAAATTGAGTAACAGTATTATAGAACATATCGACGATACTTTTCTCAGGATATACTGCTGTCGTATCATTCACTTGACTATAAAGTGCCATCTCGGCCTCTGTAATAACATTAAAATCATTTATATAATTATTATTATTTTTTAATGTATTGATTAAAACACCTTGTATTTGTTGTGCATAACGAGTAATCGTTGTCTCTTTCCAATTAACACTATTAAATATTATTTCTACGCTTTGCATATTTTTACTGAATACAAATTGTAATGTATTCGTGTCTTGTAGCTCATAATATGTTTCACCAATAATAATAGGTGACATTTCATATAATGTATTACCGTTTTGAAACTCTTCTATTTCTTCCTCATTCATTTCTTTAATTTGTTCCAGTTGCTCTTCAATCTGTAAATTCAAACTTTCATAGGAGAGAAAATTAGAAATTTCAATAGTAATCGGAAATAAACTTCCTCTTACATGATAAAGCACGACAATATGTTTTTCTTTAGAAATATGATATAACCACGTTGCAGTCGCTCCTATTAAATCTACAATGTGAGTCAAATTTGGAAATAGTTCAGTTTTTCTTTTTACCCCAAATTCTGTTCCTTGAACATCTTTAGGTATTTTAATACTTCCTTCTACTTTTCCTAAAAATTCTTTTACCATCTCATTATAAGAAATTGCTAATTTCATATTTATGTAAATTCCTCTCTCAAATATAATAAAGGTGTGAAAATTCACACCTTTTTCATCCCTTATTAACGGGCAAATTAGTTCAATTCATAATCAAAGGGGGGATCCCCCTTCGATTAGAATTGATCTTTCTTCTTATTCACTTTTAAACTCACCAATTAGCTCTTGTAATTCCTGAGAAAGCCAACTTAAAGAAGTCGCTAATTCTGCAATATCTTGTACTGATATTTCTTGCTCTTTCATGCTTTCTTCAACATTACTACTGCTGTTGGCATAAGTATTTGCAATATGTGATAATTCATTTACGACTTGAACAATATTCTGGCTATTTTGTAAAATGTCACTCGAATTACCAGAGACAGCTTTTACTTGATCTGTAACAGATTGCGCTGATTTTGAAATTTTTTCAAAGAAATCTCCACTACTTTGAACAAGTGAAATTCCAGTTTCTACTTCTTTTGAACCTTTTTGCATTGAAACTACAGCATCTTCTGTCTCAGCTTGTGTTTCACCAATTAATTTCGCTATATCTTTTGCAGACGCTTCAGTTTGTTCTGCTAATTTTCGTACTTCATCAGCAACAACTGCAAACCCTCTTCCAGCTGCTCCAGCACGTGAAGCCTCAATAGAAGCATTTAAAGCTAATAAATTTGTTTGATTTGAAATACCTGTAATTACAGTTACGATATCACTAATTTCTTTTGACCTTGTTTCTAACGAATAAATGATGGAAGATAAATCCTGTACTGCATTTTGGATTAAACTCATTTGATTAATAATTTGTCCAATCACTTCATTACCTTCAATTGAATGTTGCTCCATACCTTCAGAAGCAACCGCAACTTGTTTTGCAGCCCCAGTTATCTCTTCTACCTTATCTTCCATTCCATGTACAATTCCTAAACATTGTTGTACTGAAGTTTTTTGAGACTGTGCCCCTACTCTTAAACCTTCAATAGAACTTGCAATCTCTTGAACTGCCATACTGTTTTCCTCTGTACTCGCCGACAATTCTTGTGAAGAAGAAGAAACTTGCTCAGCAGTTTGCCTTACTTTATCTATAATCCCTTTAAATTTTTCAATCGTGTTATTGAAATAAACATTAATAATTCCAATATCATCTGGTCTTTCTTTTAATTTAATACTTAAATCACCTTCACCAATTTTACGTAATCCTTCTCGTAAATCTTTTAATGGAGCTAGCGAGTGACGCACGATAAAGAATTGAGTAATAGTCGCAATTGCTAATGAAATAATGATAAAGAGTAAGCCCTGTATCATAAACTTCTCTTTTGTAATAGGAACAATGGAAGCATCTAAGTCAGCCGCAATAATTGCAACAATATTGTTTTCTCCATCTGTAATTGGTTCTAATATTGTCACCCACGAACCTATTTCATCTTCATATACTTCTGTCATTTGGGCCTTTTTCGTATCAATGACCTTATCGTACGCCTTCATCCAATGAGCGGGTTGTTCATAATAATCTCCCGGCTTTATAGGGAATGCATTTGTTAACTCTGTAGTCAAACCAACGAGTTGTAATTCCCGCTTTTCATTCGGCTTTGCTCCTGTAACATACGTTTGTCCAACACTTTTCAATTCTTTTGACACTTCATCTAATTTCTCTGTTAACTTTTCTTTTTTCACTTTTTCGGCTGTAGGATCTTTCGCCATGTCTCTAACTAATTCTACATCCAATTTTTTCAACACTATTTCTCCTGTTTCAATAGACTGTCTTTCAAATAAAGACATCATACTATTTTGAAACATGTTGAAACTTAACGCGCCCATACTTCCAACAAGTGTCAAAATAACTAATACGGTTAATAAGACGTTCTTTTGAAGGAACGATAACTTATGCCAATATTTTTTCATTAATATCCACCTTCCTTAATGATTCTAAACAAAAAAACAAAATATATGAATATTTTGTTTAAAGATGTTTCTCAATATGTTCGAGAATAAAAAAAAGCCAATGTAAAAGCATTGGCCAAGACCAACCCTATCCGTCCGGTAACTGGCTAGCATAGCCTTTCGACCTTAGCTCCTGTAGTTTTGCGTCCTCATGTTTCCATCAGTTTGCCTTTCTCGCTGAACGAGTTGAACGATATGGGAGTTCTATGAGAATCATATATTCTCTATCAAAGGTTACAACATATAAATCAAAATGTCTACTTATTTAGAGATATAAATACAAATTTTTAACGAATTGCTTTTTCGAAATAATTTCAAAAAGTACGTGAATGTTACTTTTTTTGTGTTATATAATAAAAAATGTATAAATAACAAGGATTTCTTCGGGTATTTATTTAATTTTCATTCAAATTAAACTATTCGAATATATCTTAACTAATGAATTTCGGAGGTAGTTTATCATGTTTTGGCTACAATTTCTTACCTTGTTACTCTGTATTTTTATTGGTGCACGCCTAGGCGGAGTTGGTTTAGGAGTAATGGGTGGAGTTGGTATGGCAATACTCGTTTTTGTCTTCCACTTACAACCGACCGCGCCTCCTATCGATGTAATGCTTATGATTTTGGCAGTAATTACAGCCGCTGGTGCTTTGCAAGCTGCTGGAGGAATGGACTATCTTGTTCACCTAGCTGAAAAAGCATTACGAAAAAATCCAAAGCGTATTACTTTTTTTGCTCCAATTGTTACTTATTTATTCACACTATGTGCAGGTACTGGTCACGTTGCCTATTCTGTACTTCCTGTTATTGCAGAAGTCTCTCGTGAATCAGGGGTTAGACCGGAACGCCCAATGTCGATTGCCGTAATCGCTTCTCAACAAGCAATTACAGCTAGCCCAATTTCAGCTGCCACAGTTGCTCTTTTAGCAATGTTAGCTGACTATAAAATCACTTTATTAGATATTTTAAAAGTGAGTATTCCTTCTACTTTCATTGCTTGTATGTTAGCAGCATTCGTTGCTAGTAAGATGGGAAAAGAATTAAATGAAGACCCTGAATACTTAAAACGATTAAAAGAAGGAATGATTCCTAAGCTTGAAGAGAAAAAAGAATTTGTAGGTGTAAAGGGCGCCAAATTATCAGTTATCCTTTTCCTTGTAGGAACCTTCCTTGTTGTACTTCTTGGTTCATTTGAAGCACTTCGTCCAGGATGGATAGTTGATGGGAAGTTAGCCCGTCTTTCCATGCCGAACACAATTGAGATGGTTATGTTAACTATCGCGGCTCTTATTATTATTTTCTGTAAACCAAATGTAGAAAGCATTGTATCTGGTAACGTCTTTAAAGCAGGAGCAACAGCAGTTGTTGCTATTTTCGGTATCGCTTGGATGGGAGATACTTTCTTTAATGGAAACTTAAATATGATTCAAGGATCTATTCAGCATTTAGTAACAAGTGCACCTTGGCTATTTGCCATCGCACTATTCATTCTATCTATTTTACTGTACAGCCAAGCAGCAACAGTACGTGCCTTAATGCCACTTGGACTATCCCTTGGTATTCCACCAGCACTACTGATTGCGATGTTCCCTGCAGTAAACGGATATTTCTTCATTCCAAACTACGGGACAATCGTTGCTGCCATTAACTTTGACCGTACTGGTACAACAGGTATCGGTAAATACGTATTAAATCATAGCTTTATGATTCCAGGCTTAATTGCAACATTTACTTCTATCGGAATTGGAATGCTTTTAATTTCTATTATGTTTTAAAGAAAAAGCACAAACCCTTATTTAAAAAGGTTTGTGCTTTTTTAATCAAATGTTTGTTTAAATTTTTTGGGCAGTCTACTTCTCGATGTAGCACTTAAAATACTACATGTCCTTTTCTACAAACTTCTCTTTACTTCTTCAGCTAATTTTCTCGTACTTTCATACGCAGATTCAGCTAAACTAATTGCTGAAATAACTGAAACACCGTCCGCACCCGCTTCTATAACTGCCGCTGTATTTTCAATTGTAATCCCACCAATACCAACGATTGGCACTGTAATTCCTTGTTCTCTAAAATAAGCTAATCCTTTCGTTCCTTGAACCGCTTTCGTATCTTTTTTCGTACTCGTTGGGAAAATAGGTCCAACACCTAAATAATCTGCTCCGTTTTCGATGGCAAAGCGTGCTTCTTCAATTGTATGAGCAGATACGCCGATAATTTTATCTCCCATTTTTTCACGAACAGATGTAATCCCTTCATCATTTTGTCCTACATGAACACCATCTGCATCTAATTCAATGGCTAATTCTACATCATCATTTACAATGAAAGGAACACTATATTCCTTACAAAGCGTCTGCAATTCTTTTGCAAAGCGCACTCTATCTCCTCCGATTAAAGAACCTTCCCCCTTCTCGCGAAACTGAAAAAGTGTCACTCCACCATCTAACGCTTCTTTCAATACAGCTAAAGGATCCCTCGTGCAGTTATTACTTCCCATAATAAAATACACTTGTAATAACTTAGACATTTTCTTTGTTTCAATGCGCATCGTATGTTTCATCCCCCTTACTCTAACTCCTCAATCTTCCCATACTTCTCAATATCAGCTGAAGTTGTATTCGCTAATTGATTTAAAAATTCAATTTGGAAACTACCTGGCCCTTTTTCTACTGTTTTAACAGCTGCCAGTTCCGCAGCTACACCATAAAACGTTAATGCGGCTACTACTGCTTTTACATAATCTTTTTCTACTGCTACAAATGCTCCTATTACCGAAGTTAGTAAACACCCTGTTCCCGTAACCTTTGTTAAAATAGGATGACCATTTCGAATAAGAACAGTTCGCTCTCCATCTGTAACAACATCTTCTTTTCCAGTAATGACAGCAACTGTATTTAGTTCATCTGCTGCCTGCCTTGCAATACTTACAACATTGCCATTTCCAGTACCAGCGTCTACCCCTTTAATTTCCCATTTCTCATTAATAACGTTTGCTATTTCAGCCGCATTGCCGCGGATAATTGCTAAATCTATTTCGGCTGGAATATGTCTCGCAACTTCTGTTCGATACGAAGTTGCTCCTGCACCAACTGGATCAAATAGTACTGGCACATTGTTCACATTTGCTGATTTACCAGCAAGTAACATCGCTTCTACTTCCTCAGGACGAAGTGTTCCCATATTTAATACTAACGCTCCAGCAATGTTAGCCATTTCTGCTACTTCTTCTTTTGCATACGCCATTACAGGCGATGCCCCAAGTGCCAACAAACCGTTAGCAGTAAAATTTGTTACAACAACATTTGTAATATTATGAACGAGCGGATTAGATTCTCTCACCAAATCCACTACTTTACTAATTTCTTTCATATTCATCCTTTTCATCTCCTAACTATAATGATGGGAGATACACAAAAAGGCACTTCGCGCGTACGCAAAGTGCCTGAACATGTGCTTTTACACTCTCCCTACGCTGGCATTATCCAACAGGTTCAAATGGTCAATGACGGACTAGTAGCCATACTCTCAGTTTGTATCCACAAACTCCCATGTGTTTCTTATTCATCTACTTCAAAGTCTACTCTTATTCTAGTAAAATAACAAGTTCTTTACTTTTCTATATAAAGTGAAACTTTAATCAGTGAGGATTTTGTTCATTCCACTAAAAACAGCTCAAATATGAAGCGAAACTGAATCTCAAGAAGATGTATGCTATATTTAACTTATGGAAATTTGAAAGGATGTTTTTAATATGTCAAAAAGCGTTGTAATCGCTGAAAAGCCTTCCGTTGCACGAGATATTGCTCGTGTACTGAAGTGTGATAAAAAAGGAAACGGCTATCTTGAGGGTAGTAAATATATTGTAACTTGGGCTTTAGGTCATCTCGTTACATTAGCAGATCCAGAAAGCTATGATGTGAAATATAAACAGTGGAATTTAGAAGATTTACCGATGCTACCAGAGCGTTTGAAATTAACGGTTATTAAACAAACTGGTAAACAGTTTAATGCTGTAAAGAGTCAGCTACTTAGAAAAGATGTAAATGAAATTATTGTAGCAACAGACGCTGGACGTGAAGGGGAATTAGTCGCACGCTGGATCATCGATAAAGTTAAGCTAAACAAACAAATCAAACGTTTATGGATTTCTTCTGTAACCGATAAAGCAATTAAAGATGGTTTTGCAAATTTAAAACCAGGTAAAGCCTATGACAATTTATACGCTTCAGCAGTTGCACGTTCAGAAGCTGACTGGTATATCGGTCTTAATGCAACTCGCGCTTTAACGACTCGCTTTAATGCTCAGTTAAATTGCGGTCGTGTACAAACGCCTACTGTCGCTATGATTGCTAGTCGTGAAGATGAAATCAAGAACTTCAAAGCACAAACTTACTATGGCATCGAAGCTCAAACGATGGAGAAACTCAAACTTACTTGGCAAGATGCAAATGGCAATAGCCGTAGTTTTAATAAAGAAAAAATTGATGGTATTGTAAAAGGTTTAGATAAACAACATGCTACTGTTGTGGAAATTGATAAAAAACAGAAGAAGTCATTCTCTCCTGGTCTTTACGATTTAACTGAATTACAACGTGATGCAAATAAAAAGTTCGGTTACTCTGCGAAAGAAACATTAAACATTATGCAGAAGTTATATGAACAACATAAAGTGCTAACGTACCCTCGTACAGATTCACGCTACATTTCATCTGATATCGTTGAAACACTTCCAGAACGTTTAAAAGCATGTGGCGTTGGAGAGTACCGTCCTTTAGCACATAAAGTATTACAAAAGCCTATCAAGGCTAATAAATTATTTGTTGATGATAGTAAAGTAAGCGATCATCATGCGATTATTCCAACAGAAGGATACGTTAACTTCTCAGCATTCACAGATAAAGAACGTAAAATTTATGATTTAGTTGTGAAACGTTTCTTAGCTGTTTTATTCCCAGCATTCGAATACGAGCAACTAACATTACGTACCAAAGTTGGTAGTGAAACGTTCATTGCACGCGGAAAAACAATTTTACATGCTGGTTGGAAGGAAGTATACGAAAATCGATTTGAAGACGATGATGTAACTGATGACGTAAAAGAGCAGCTTCTACCCCACATCGAAAAGGGCGATACATTAACTGTAAAGTTAATTATGCAAACATCAGGTCAAACGAAAGCACCTGCACGCTTTAATGAAGCAACTTTACTTTCAGCAATGGAGAATCCTACAAAATATATGGATACGCAAAATAAACAACTTGCTGATACGTTAAAATCGACTGGTGGATTAGGTACTGTAGCGACACGTGCAGATATTATCGACAAACTTTTCAACTCTTTCTTAATTGAAAAACGTGGTAAAGATATTCACATTACATCAAAAGGTCGTCAATTACTTGATTTAGTACCAGAAGAGTTAAAATCCCCTACACTAACTGGTGAATGGGAACAAAAACTTGAGGCTATCGCAAAAGGTAAGCTGAAAAAAGAAGTATTCATTTCTGAAATGAAGAACTATACGAAAGAAATTGTTTCTGAAATTAAATCGAGTGATAAAAAATATAAACATGACAACATTTCAACGAAGTCTTGTCCAGACTGCGGTAAACCAATGCTAGAAGTAAACGGCAAAAAGGGAAAAATGCTCGTATGCCAAGATCGTGAATGTGGTCATCGTAAAAATGTATCTCGTACAACAAACGCTCGCTGTCCGCAATGTAAGAAGAAACTAGAATTACGTGGTGAAGGTGCAGGTCAAATCTTTGCATGTAAATGTGGCTATCGCGAGAAATTATCAACATTCCAAGAGCGACGTAAAAAAGAATCTGGAAACAAAGCTGATAAACGTGACGTTCAAAAATATATGAAACAACAGAAAAAAGAAGAAGAACCATTAAACAACCCGTTCGCAGACGCATTAAAAAAACTAAAGTTCGATTAAACAAAAAGGTTCCTACCGCTCTCGGTAGGAACCTTTTCTTAATGAATGATTTTACTTCCTTTTGCATTCTCAACAAATTTTTCACTTGATTTGTTAATTGGTGTTTTCAGTAATAACGCAGCAACAATCATAACTACTACGAAAACACTTAACACAAGTAAATCTCGTGTTACGATATCCCAAAGCATTCCGCCAACTGTTTCACGAATTGCACTAATTGCATACGTGAACGGTAAGAACGGATAAATTGCTTGGAAGAACGCTGGTGTCATTTGAATTGGGAATGTTCCGCCCGATCCTGCTACTTGCAGTACAAGTAAAATGATCGCCATCGATTTCCCAACGTTTCCGAAAATAGAAACGAGTGAGTATACGATACAAACGAAGACTCCACCAATAAATAAACTAAATAACACAAACCAGAACTTATCGACTACGTACGTACCGAGTAAGAATATATCTCCCATCGATACGATAAACGCTTGTGAAAGACCTATCGTTAAGAATGTTAATAAACGTCCGAAGTAAATTTCATGGCTCTTATAATTCGCGCCCTCTTCGTGTACTTCTACCGTTAATAATGAAACCATTAATAATGCGCCTACCCATAATGCAAGCACTGTATAGAATGGTGACATCGCTGAACCGTAGTTCGGCATCGCAAATAATTTATTTTCTTTTAAATTTACTGGATTCGCAAAGTAATCACTTTGCTTCTCAACATCGTTTTTCAATAAGCGTATGATGTCTTTTAAATCCTCTTCAGATTCAAAATCACGAATTTTATTTGCTAAATCTTTAATCTTTTTCTCAGTCTCCGGCATTTCAGCTTTAATGTCTACTAATTTCTTTCTACCGTCTACCAAGCCTTTTGATGAATCTTCTAGTAACTTTTTAACATCTGGAAGCTTTTTGTCTGCATCGTTTAAAATTTGAGTTGTATTTTTCGACATCTCTTTTGTACGAGCAATTGCTGTATTGAAGTTAGGTACAATCTCTGAATCATACGTCGATAATACATCTGTTAATTGAGCTGATCCGCCCTTCGCAGCATTGTTAATACTTTCAATTACATCTTTTGTAGGTTTCTGTCCATTGTTAAGAAGTGTAATCCCCTTATTCGTTGCATCTACACCTTTTTGCAGACTACTTTTCGCTTTATTTAATTTTGCGATTCCATTATTAAGGTTTTTATCACTATTTACATCCGCTAAAACCTTATTTGTACTTTCTAGAACTGGAATCATATCATCAATTAAACCGATTCCAGATTGGAATTGACCATTTAAGCTTTTCAAGGCTTCCTTCGAACCTTCTAAACCATTAATACCTTTGTTTTGTACATCCTCTAGTGCTTTTTGGACACTAGATTTAGTACTTTCTAGACCATTTTTCGCTTTATCATAATCAGCTTTTGCATTATCGTATATTTCATTCGCATTAGCTTTAGCTTGATCTACTGTGCTAACTGCTTTTTTATAATCTGCTACAAACGTTTCATTATAATCTTTTTCAGCTTGATCAATTAATGCATTTGCTGCATCTAATTTTTGATTTGCTACATCTGTTACATCTTTCTTTACTTCTTGTCCTGTACCGATAACATTTACAATATCTTTAATACCGTTGTTTGCATTTTCCATACCACTTTTCAGCTTAGTTAGGCGATCCACTCGCCCTTGGAAAAAGCTTTTTCCAAAATCAGTCGTCGCTGAGTTTTGAAGTTCAGTAAATACATTAATAAGATACGAAATACCTTCTGTACGAGCTTGCAATTGATTTGATACTGCATTTAAATCTTTCTTTGCTTGTTCTGGATCAAACTGACCATTTTGCAATCCATTTAAAACACTTTTCCCATAAGCTGTTCCTGCACGTGATGAGCTTAAAACATTATTTACTGTTTGATTAATATTTTGCGCTATACTTTTATATCCGTCATTATTCAACTTAGAAAGGTCCGGTCTTGCAGGGAATTCAGGTAATCCATTCATTCCAGAGAAATCAGGAATATTTAAATCCACACCTGGATTCATTAAAAAGTTAGTAAATACAGCTGCACTATCCATAACGCCTTTTGCTACTACTAAATCATTTCTTATCGTTCCTGGAGCGTTTTTTAATGTTTGATCTTGTCTTGCAAAGAACTTATCTAAATTCGCCAATGCTTCCTGCCCATCATTTATTACACTCTCTACAACAGGTAAATCTTTTTGCGCCACTTTCACAATATCTTCTGCTCGAGTCGCATCATCTAACGCCTTATCCATGAGTGTATTCATTTCTGGGAACTGCGCTTCTAACTTAAATACAAGATCTTTTACTTTTTCGATACTTGGTAAGTTTGTTTCTAAATCGATTCCAAGGTCATTGAAAATTTTAAAAATCTCACCGTTTGCTGTTTTAACAAAGTTTTTACTAATTTCTTCTGTAATACCTGATGCACCTTTTGCTGTAATCTTCGGTGCGATCGCGTTTACTTTTTCATTCACATAGTAATCCAGTTCTGGTTTTTTCGGATTTTCATCCAGAACAGTTGCGATTTTTTCAGAGAAGTCTTTTGGAATCGTAATACTTGCATAATAATCCCCACGCTCAACTCCGTAAATTGCTTGTTTTTCATCTACAAATTTCCAGCCAAGATTTTTGTTTTTCTTAAGGGAGTCTACAATCTCTTTCCCGATATTAATATCTTTCCCTCTTAAATTAGAACCTGCATCTTGGTTAGAAACTGCAATGGGAACCTCTTTTGTATTTCCATACGGATCCCAAGAAGCTTTAATGTTAAACCATGCATATAACGATGGTAAAATCATTAATCCTAAAACAATAACAATTGCAGCCCAATGTTTGGCTACATTCCGTAAATCTGTCTTATAAATACGCCAAATCTGTTTCATAGAAGTTATCACCTAATTATATATTTTTCCTTCTTTAGAAAATGATACATGCATTTTGCAATTATATCACTTTCTACATCGTGTATTAACCAAAAACGTACTATTTTTTCCCATTAACTTTCACTTACTTCATTATATAACGAAGTGAGTCAAAGTATGAATACAAAATGACCAAATCGGTTTTACATTCAATAATAACAAATATATATGAAATGTCATAAAAAATACAAGTATTTTCTCTTGGAAATACTTGTATTCCTAAAAAAATCCTCACAGCTTTTATTCTCTGTGAGGATTTCTTCTATTATATATCCAATTGAACCTCTACACCGAAATGATCTGAAATTACATTTCTGTTTGTACCATTAAAAATAACTTTTGAAGAATGAACTTTTTTACTTTGGTTACACAATATTAGATCGATTCGCAAATTATGTTTATTTTCATCCCAACCAGCAATCTCGCCTTGGACAGTCGTTCCTTCATCCTTCTCTATTGCTAATTCATATGTGTCATACAACCCTTTTTGCATCATATACTCATAACCTTCGCCTTCCAAGCGAGCATTGTTATTAAAATCCCCCATTAAGAAGGCGAGCTTATTGCTATCTACACGCTCCATCAAACGATCGAATTGACCTTTGAATGACTCTTCTTCATCATTCCACCAACCGAGATGGCAAGAGTAAAACGTTATATCCTTACCATTATAAGCAATTGTTGTACTTACAATTTTACGCGTTTTCCAATACGTTGTATCCTCGTTTTCTGAAATAAAGAACGTATCTTCTTTTATAATATTATGCTTCGTTATAATCGCTAATCCTTCTTCGTACACGTCATAACCAATATGAGAGAAATCCCAAGTAATATTGTAATCTTTTACATGTAGCGCTTTTAACTCTTCTAATAGTAAAAGTCCAAAATTATCTTTTTTCTTGTTACCGCATACATTTTCAGCTTGTATGGACTGACTTACTTCTTGTAATGCGATGACATCGTACTCTTCTTCTTGAATTACTTTAGCAAGGTATTGTATCTTTTCTATTTGATTCTCTTCTTGCCAAGAATGACAGTTTAAAGTTAGCAATTTCATATTATTACGCACCTAACATATCTTGAATGTCTGACTTTAATACGTCAGCTTTCGGACCATATACCGCTTGTACACCTTTATCTTTTACAATAAGCCCTAAAGCACCATTTTGTTTCCACTGTGCTTCTGGTGCAACAACATCTAAGTCTTTTACTGTTACACGTAAGCGTGTCATACAAGCATCTACGTCAGCAATATTTTCTTTTCCACCTAATAAATCGATAACTTTTGTTGCTAATGAACCATCTTGTACATTTCCTGTTCCTTCTGATGCCTCATCTTCATTATCAATATAGTTACCTGCACGCCCTGGTGTTGGTAAGTTGAATTTTTTAATTAAGAAATTAAATAGTGTAAAGTTAAGACCGAAGAACACTAATGAAACAATAACAAAGTTGATTAGGTCTCTTGTTAAACCTGCGTTAACCATCATTGGTGTACGAGTAATTAACTCAATAAATCCAAATGCATGAACACGTAAGTTAATTAAATCAGCTAGTGCGAATGCAAGTCCTGTTGTAATAGCATATACAACATATAATACTGGAGCAATAAACATGAACATGAATTCAATTGGTTCTGTTACACCTGTTAAGAATACTGCTAATGCTGCTGATAAAAACATTGGTTTATATTTTGCACGCTTTTCTTTATCAACGTTACGGAACATCGCAAATGCAATCCCCATTAACGCTGCTGTTGAGCCGATAACTTGTCCAGCTTTGAAACGAGCTGGTACAACGTTATTTAATAAATCGTTATATGCCTTCGTATCTCCATTTGCTAATAAATTATTTAAATCTGTAATCCATGCAAGCCATAATGGATCTTGTCCTGCTACAACTTGTCCAACTTTTGAACCAGTTAGCATCGTATATGTTCCGCCTAGCTCTGTATAGTTCATCGGAATCGTTAACATATGGTGTAAACCAAATGGTAATAATAAACGCTCTAACGTTCCATATACAAACGGTGCAACAACTGGTGCACTATCTTTTGAAGCTGCAATCCAGCGACCAAATTCATTTAACCCACTTTGGATGAATGGCCATAGAAGTGATAATACAATCGCAGTAACTGTAGACCAAAGAATTACAACGAATGGTACAAATCGTTTTCCATTAAAGAATGCTAATGCCTGTGGCAGTTTATTATAGTTATAATATTTGTTATATAAAGTAGCTCCTAAGAAACCTGTGATGATCCCTACGAACACTCCCATGTTTAATGCAGGTGCACCAAGTACAGAAGTAAAGTAATCTTTTACAATTAAATCTCCCGCTATTACTGAAGAAACTTTCGCTTTTGAATCCGCTAACATTTCAGCGTTTACCCCAAATATAGCTCCTGTAATTCGGTTTGTTAAGACGAATGCTAATAGCGCTGCAAATGCACCACCCGCGCGATCTTTCGCCCAAGATCCCCCAATTGCTACTGCGAATAAGATGTGTAGATTTGTAATGATTGCCCAACCGATGTCTTCCATTACGCGAGCGATTGTATGAACTGCGTTAACATCCCCAGCAGACATACCAATTAACTTACCGATGGAAATCATTAAACCAGCTGCTGGCATTACGGCTACAACAACTAATAAAGCTTTCCCAAACTTTTGCCAAAAATCAAAAGACGTAATTTTCATCTGTTCTTCCTCCCCTTTATTTATAACAACATAATGATTTAAATTATAATTTCTGTTCCCTTTATGAAAACGATTCCTTATGTTACTTTATTTTTATCTTTACGCAACCGTTTTCATAAATCTATTTTAATAAAAGCGTTTTCACTTTGCAATAGAAATTTATTTTTTTTCATAAAAAAAGATGCTCAAAGAGCATCCTTTTTTATTATGAAATGCGATAAACCCTTGTTTCATAAGGTTTTAAAGCAATTGTTGTTACTTCTTCATGTTCCGCAACTTCATAGTTATTTAAAAGCAAACGTTTGCGTTCTAGTGCAAATGAACCCTCATTATACACAGCTTCCTCTTTTGAGATATTACTAATTACAATGACTTTTTCATCCTGTAACGTACGTGTATATGCATAAATTTGTGGATCGTCTTCTAAAAGTAAATCGTACGTACCATAGTTCAGTACATCGTGCTCTTTTTTCAGGGCAATCATTTTCTTATAGAAATTGAAAATAGACTTTTCTTCATTTTTTTGCTTTTCAACATTAATTTCTTTGTAATTTGGATTCATGCTAAACCAAGGTGTACTTGTTGTGAAACCAGCATTCATCTCATCATTCCACTGCATAGGTGTACGTGAATTATCGCGGCAAGAAGCCCATATAATCTCCATCATATCTTGATGTGGTACGCCCTCTGCAATTTTCTCGCGATATAAATTTTTAATTGCTACATCATCGTAATCTTCAATATTTGGTAACTGAACATTTGTCATACCAATTTCTTGGCCTTGATAAATAAACGGTGTACCGTGCATAAAGAAATACATCGCCCCTAGAGCTGTTGCACTTTCACGCCAATATTGTTTGTCATCTCCCCATGTTGAAACGATACGTGGTTTATCGTGATTCTCAATATATAAAGCGTTCCATCCTTTATTTTCTAATCCTTTTTGCCATTTCGTTAATACTTTTTTCAATCCTACAACATCAAGGTCTTTCTTCTTCTCTGCATCCCATAAACTTAAATGTTCAAACTGGAATACCATATTGAACTTACCTTGCTCTTCTCCAACCCAAAGCTCAGCATCTTCAATCTTAACGCCATTTGCTTCACCAACAGTCATAATATCGTACTTAGAGAATGTATTTTCTTTTAGCTCTTCTAATAAAGGTTGAATACCTTTCACATTCATATGTTTATCAAAAGATGGCACATATTTTAACTCTTTTGGATTTGGCATATCCTTAAAGCCTTCTTCTTTTTTAATATGACTGATTGCATCAACGCGGAAACCATCAATACCTTTATCAAGCCACCAATTAACCGTATCATATAGTACTTCGCGAACTTCTTTATTCTCCCAGTTCAAATCTGGTTGTTTACGTGAGAATAGATGTAAATAATATTGTTCTGTTTCTTCATCATATTCCCATGCCGAACCATTAAAAATACTTTCCCAGTTGTTTGGCTCCGCACCATCTTTACCATCATGCCAAATATACCAATCACGCTTCGGATTATCTTTAGATGAACGTGATTCAATAAACCATGGATGTTCATCACTCGTATGATTAATAACTAAATCAATAATAAGCTTCATATCACGCTTATGAACTTCATCTAGTAAAGCATCAAAGTCTGCCATTGTACCAAACTCATCCATAATATCTTGATAATCACTAATATCATAACCATTATCATCATTAGGCGACTTATACATTGGACAAATCCAAATTACATCTATACCTAAGTCTTTTAAATAATCCAGTTTTGCAATAATACCTTGTAAATCTCCAATACCATCACCATTTGAATCCATAAAGCTTCGTGGATAAATTTGATAAGCAACTGCTTCTTTCCACCATGTCTTATTCATAGTCCTTCTCTCCTTTTGCATCCCATCAGAATTTTATGCAAACGTTTTCGTAACACTATCATAACAAAATATGAACAGTTTGCAACTGTTTTCATTGAACTCTATGTAGATTCTTTATTCTTATGCTTTATTTATTTCTCACAAAGGTAAATCTCATTCTCCACCTCTCCTTGTCCACGCGTATTACAGACATTTTTCATATATTAATAAAAAGCTCTGATTATTTTGGAAAGGAGTAAGAAATTGAAGCAAACAAAATTAACAGGTCGTATCGTTGTTCCCACAGATCCTGACTACAATGTAGCCCGAATGAATTTAAATTTAAGTATTCCAAAACTCCCTTGTATTATTGTTTTTTGTCAAAATAACAAGGATATCTGTAACGCCTTAAAATGGGCACGTGAACGTCATATACCATTTCGGTTAAGAAGTGGACGTCATAGCTATGAAAATTTTTCTCTTTTAAATAGAGGACTTATTATTGATGTGAGTGAAATGCATCGCATTACTGTTAATACAGAGAAATTAACAGCAACAATTGAGGCTGGTGCAAATCTTGGCACTGTTTATAAAGAACTTTGGAATTACGGTGTTACAATTCCTGCTGGTACAAGTGCAAGCGTTGGAATTGTTGGATTAGCACTTGGCGGTGGTATTGGTATGCTTTCACGCTTATTTGGATTAACATGTGATCAATTAATGGAAGTGGAAATGGTACAAGCGTGTGGAAAATTTGGTGCAAAACCCATTCGTGCAAATGAACAAGAAAACTCTAACCTTTTTTGGGCATGCCGTGGTGGCGGTGGTGGAAACTTCGGAATTATCACTTCCTTAACTTTTCGAGTCCACCCCGTAAAAAATGTATCAATTTTCTCAATTACATGGGAATGGGAAGACTTTATTGCTGCATTTCAAGCGTGGCAAAACTGGGCACCTTATATAGATGAACGTCTCACTTCATCGATCGAATTATTCGCCAAGCAACGAAATAAAATCGAAGCACAAGGCGAGTTTGTCGGTTCTCCCTCTGAACTCCATTCCCTATTATCCCCTCTTCTTGAAACTGGCAGCCCCTCTCTCTTTATAGAAGAAGTTCCTTATATAAAGGCTGTCGAATTTTTTAATGGCGGTAACATCCCTGAAAATTTCAAGCGCTCTGGTTCCTATGTCTATAAACCTATTCCCCTTAAAGGCATTCAACTCATGCAATACTTTCTTTCTCATGCCCCAAATAAAGATGCTAGTATTTGGCATCAATCGCTCATAGGTGCTGTTGAAAATATTTCGCCGAATGAAACGGCTTATTTTCATCGTAAAGCAATTATTGCCCAAGAATACATTACCTCTTGGAAATGCGATGATGAAGAAAATCGAAATATACGCTGGGTTAAAGATTTACGAGAAAGCTTAGATCCTTATACACTAGGTGACTATGTGAACTGGCCCGATATCGACATTAAAAATTGGCAAACTAGTTATTATGGCTCTAACTTTCACAGATTGCGTAAAGTAAAAACTATGTATGATCCTTGTGATGTTTTTCATTTCCAACAAAGTATTCCTCCTTTTCATACGTGAAAAAGAGGATAACATAAAAAAATCATCCAATATACCGTTACCTCACAGTATGTTGGATGATTCAAGTTGATTTTCTATATCGTTTCAAATTCTTGCTCCTACTCATAAACTTTTACTTACAGATTAATTGTATTTCGTATCATTTTCATGCAATGAATGTAATTTAATATTTGGTACTTTATCTTTTTCCATACCTCTATTATAAGAAACAGGAACTTGAAATTCGAATTGCTTTGTCTCATGTTTTTGTAAATAGACTGGTTTCGGTACTGGATAGCTTTTTGAATTCTCGTTTGCATTATCATATAAAACAACTTTTAATGCTTGTGAATGATTACGATAATTTTTTAAAGTAACAATGCACTTCGGTTGGATATTATCTCCATTTTTCTCCATTCTACACTGGCTATCTTCTTTTTTATATTCTATTGCTTCTACCCCTGTTTTTCCTGCATAGTACCATGTTTTATTCAATGTCTGGAGGATTGTATTTAAAATAAACGGCATCATTACAATCAAAATACTAATGCCTACTACTTTTATCTTATTCATTTTTCTAAATGTACTAGACTCCTTTTTTCCTAGCCATTTTAAAAATAATATAAATGCAATTACATGTAGTATGAAAGAAACAATCAATATATTTGAGACTTTATAATCCATATAAACATACGTATGTATCGGAACCTTATAGACATTGAATAGTTTTTCCCCAATTAATTCATTATCATTTGGAATTTTTAATAATAACAAAACCCCTATACTGTAACAAATAGCTACTAATCGATCATACTCAATACGAATCATTCTTTCTCCCCTTCACTTTGTTTTTTATTATCGATTTTAGCTATTATTACCATACTATACAATCTTTTTATAGAGGATAACGTAAAAAAGTTCCTTATAAATATATAAAGAACCTTATTAATATACATTATGAATTAAAAAATCAATATACAATTTTCACATTGAGATTTCTTCAAAATATGTTGGATTGTGTATTGTAATTTTTTTATCTAAAATTGTAACAATGCTATCATTTTTTAATTGTTTTAATACGCTGCTAACTGTCTCTCGAGATGTTCCAGATATTTTGGATATTTCAATTGTTGTAAGTGGACATGAAATTACAATCTTTTCCCCACTCTGTTCTCCTAAATCCTGCATTAAATAATTTAACGTTTGGATAACACGATCTTGTGCATTAGGAATTGTAATATTTTGCACTCGATTTTCATTCAATTTTAATATAGATGATAATTGCTGAACAACGTACATCAATTGCGTTCTGCTGGATTTTACCATATCTTCAAAGATTACCGTTGGAATATAATATACCTCCACATCCGTCATTGCTTCTGCTGTATAGTTATATCCTCTGTCTGTAAACATACCACCATAAGGAAAAATAGAATACCGCTTTACATAGTCATCGTATAATAAGTTCCCATTTTGATTAACCCGCTCTAACTTTACAAAACCATCTAACATGAAGTAAATTCTTTCCCTTGAATCCCCTTCTAAAAATAAAAATTGACCTTTTTTATAAGTTCGCCAATAAACAAACTCTGTTAAGCCTTTCAATTTTTTTTCTGTTAAATGAGCAAATAATTCGAACTGCTTTAAGTCTTTCACTACGTTCCGTCTATTCATAAAATTCCCTCTCTCTTGCTGTATGTTGGAGCGAAAAATCAAGAAAGCGTATTCAATTTGAATTTTATCATAATTAACTTATATATTCAGATTTCATCATGAAAACTTTATGAACAATGAGTACAAAAAATATTAATAAATAAAAAGAATGAAGTTATTAACCTCATTCTTTTTTTACTACTAAGTAGCGTACATAATAATTTAAACATACATGCATACATTCTGTTTTGAAATAATAGTACCAGCTTTTTCTTCTAGTGCTTCATATACTTTTTCTAAAGACGTAATAATTGTTTTTCTTTTTGGATTTGTATTAACAAAATTAATAGCAGCTTCAATTTTTGGAAGCATGCTTCCCGCAGCAAATTGTTGTTCTTCAATATATTCTTCTAATTGATTCACTGTGACATGCTCTAATTTTTTTTGATTCGGTTGATTATAATTTACATACACATGATCAACTGCAGTTAAAATAACGAGCGTATCGGCATCTACTAATTCTGCTAATTTCTGCGCAGCGAAATCTTTATCGATAACCGCTTCAGTTCCTTTTAACCCTTCTTCGGAATCAATTACTGGAATTCCACCCCCGCCAACAGCTATCACTATGTTTCCATCTTCCACCAAAGAATTAATCACTTTATGTTCATGAATACTTACAGGCTTCGGTGATGGAACAACACGTCTCCATCCTCTACCAGCATCTTCTTTAAACACTGCTTTTGTTTCATCCATTAATCTTCTGGCCTCTTCTTCTGTATAAAAAGGACCAATTGGTTTAGTTGGATTTTTAAATGCCTCATCTTTTTTGTCCACAACAACGCGCGTTATAACCGTTGCTACATCTTTTTGTATATTCCGTTTTTTTAATGCCTTTTCAATCGCATTTTCCATCCAATATCCAATCATCCCTTGGCTCATTGCCCCACAAGTATCTAATGGCATTGCAGGTGTCTTTTCCGTTTCTGCAGCTTTTTGCTGTAATAAAATATTCCCCACTTGTGGGCCATTTCCATGCGCAATTACTATATCCACATCATTTTCCATTATTTTCACAAGTTGTTCCGCCGTTTTTTCCAACGCTTCTTGCTGCGCTCCCGCAGTAGCTTCTCCAGACTGTATCGCATTTCCCCCTAGTGCAACTACAATTTTTCTTCGTGCCATATTTCAGCCCTCCAGTTCATTTCGCTTTCACAGCGCTTTATAAAGTAATACTGCCTGTAATTAATCCATAAATCGCAAAGAATGCTAAAGCACCAATTGCTACGGATGATGCTAATTCCACTCGAGTAAATATTTGCTTCGAACTCTTTTGCTTTTGAACATTGTAAAAAATAAAAATACCTGGCGCATATAAAGTCATTGTTAATAATAAATACTCTAAACCAGCTGCATAAACTAACCACACACCATAAATACTTGCTATCAAACCAATTATTATATTTTTATTTCGATCTACTTCTTCAGATTTTAAGCTATGCTTCAGTTGATAAAATGCTGAAAAAGCATATGGAATTAAAATGGCTGAAGATGCTAAAGAGAATGCAAAGTTATACGCCTGATCAGAAACGACGAATGTTAACAAGAATATTTGAATTAAACCATTTGTTATCCATAATGAATTTACTGGAGCCTTATTTTTATTTTCTTTTGCGAACCATTTTGGAAATACTCCATCTTTAGCCGCTAAATATGGAATTTCAGAAGCGAGCAAAGTCCAACCTAACCAAGCACCTAATACAGAGATGACCAAACCTAAATTTATAAAGATAGCACCCCATTTTCCAACAACACTTTCAAATAAATAAGCCATAGCTGGATTTTTCAAACCAGCAATATCTGCTTGCTGCATAAGTCCAAGAGACAATAATGTGATTAAAATGTAAATGATGAGTGTACCAATTAAGCCAATAACCGTTGCTTTCCCTACATCACTTCTATTTTTTGCTCGACTGGATAAAACAACCGCCCCTTCTACCCCAATAAATACCCATAGAGTTACAAGCATTGTACTTTTAACTTGGCTGCCAACTGCTCCCCATGAAAAAGAACCAGTTTGCCCCCAAAATCCATCTAAGAATGTATCAATATGAAACGCGAAGATTCCTATGACAATAAATACAAATACAGGTACTAATTTTGCGATTGTAGTTACTAAATTCACAAGTGCTGCTGATTGAACTCCACGTAAAATTAACATGTGAACACACCACAATAATACGCTTGCACCAATAATGGATTCTACATTTTGACCGCCTTCAAAGATCGGGAAGAAATATCCTAATGAAGAAAATAATAATGTACCGTAAGCTACATTCCCAAGCCAAGCAGATAGCCAGTATCCCCACGCACTATTAAATCCCATAAAATTACCAAATCCTGCTTTTGCATAGCTAAAAATACCACCATCTAAATCTGGCCGTTTTACAGTTAGATTTTGAAAAGATAATCCAAGTGCAATCATCCCAATTCCTGTTATAACCCAGCCAATAATAATGGCTCCAGCACCAGCACCTTTTGCCATATCACTCGCTAAATTAAAGGCTCCACCGCCAATCATAGACCCAACTACAAGAGCCGTTAGTGTAAACAACCCTAATTTCTTATCTTCACCCATTCCACTCACCTCTCTTTAATTGCAATAACAATACAAAAGCAATAGTGAATGATAGTGTCTAAAGGAGGAGAAAGAAGAAAGGAAGACTCCCTTTCTTCTTTACTCCATGTTTCCTAAAGTAGCTGCCATAACCGCTTTAATTGTATGCATTCTATTTTCAGCTTGATCAAATACTTTTGAATGTTTACTGCGGAATGCTTCGTCAGTTACCTCCATTTCTTTCAACCCATATTTCTCGTAAACTTCTTCGCCATACATCGTTTCAACATCATGAAATGCAGGTAAACAATGTAAGAAAATCACGTTTTCATTCCCTGTTTCTTTAATCATTTTCATATTTACTTGATAAGGTCTCAATAACTCGACACGTTCAGCAAATTTTTCTTCTTCCCCCATAGACACCCATACATCTGTATAAATTACATCTGCATTCGCAACAGCTTCTTCCACATTACTTGTTATCATTACCTGTTCATTATATTTTTTTGCTAAATCAATTACTTCTTGTGCAGGCCATAAAGATTCTGGTGTGCAAATACGTACATCCATTCCAACGATTGCTCCACCAACTAGTAAGCTATTAGCAACATTATTTCGTCCATCTCCAACGTAAACGAGCTTCACATTTTTCAACTTCCCTACATGTTCTCTAATTGTTAATAAATCTGCTAGTGTTTGTGTTGGATGCCACATGTCTGTTAATCCATTCCAAACTGGCACACCAGAATTTTGTGCTAAAGATTCTACAGTCTCATGATTAAATCCACGAAACTCAATTCCGTCAAACATACGCCCTAACACTTTTGCTGTATCCTCTACGGATTCTTTTTTCCCAAGCTGAATATCACCTTTCCCTAAATATTCAGGATTCGCCCCTAAATCTGTACATGCTACTGTAAATGCACAGCGCGTACGAGTGGAGGTTTTTTCAAATAAGAGCGCTACATTCTTATCTTCTAAATAATGATGCGGGATACCATTTTTCTTTTTCTCTTTTAATTCTGCTGCCAAATCTAGAAAATATAACAATTCTTCTTGTGTAAAATCTTTTTCTGCTAGAAAGCTTCTTCCTTTTAAATTTGGTCTAGTCATTAACATACTTCATCCCTACTTTCTCCGTTATTTATACTAAATATCTTTACGAACAATTGGCATACTCATGCAACGTGGACCCCCACGACCACGAGATAATTCCGAACTTAGCACTTCAATTACTTCTATACCGTGCTCCCGTAATAACGTATTGGATACATAGTTGCGATCATATGTAACAACTACACCTGGTGCGATTGCTAATGTGTTCGAGCCATCATTCCATTGTTCACGAGCAGAAGCAATTACATCTCCTCCTCCACATGGAATAAGAACTAATTCACTTAAGCCTAATACCTCTTTTAATGCTTCCATTAAAGAAGTACGATGTGTAATTTTAAGAGTTTCCTCATCTGATCCTTTTTCTAAAATATAAATATTCATATTCCCTTTTGGCCCTTGAATGGCTGGATGAATTGTAAACTTGTCATAATCAACCATTGTAAATACTGTATCTAAATGCATAAATGCTCGGCATTTTGGAATTTCTATTGCTAACACTTTCTTAATTTTATTTTGTCGGCTAAAGAGATTTTTAGCTAAACGTTCAATTGCTTTAGCTGAAGTACGAGCAGACACTCCAATCGCAATTGTTTCTTCATTTAAAATTAGCTCGTCGCCACCTTCAATTGGAAATTTATAATCACGATCTAACCAGATTGGTACATTATGTTTTGCAAATCTTGGGTGATATTTAATGATGTACTCCATGAATAATGATTCACGTCTACGCGCTGGTTCTCTCATCTTATTTATCGTTAAGCCATCGCCCACGCTAGCTGCTGGATCACGAGTAAAATATAAATTAGGCATTGGATCTAAGTAAAACGGATAATGATCTTCCATTAATTCATATAAATGTGTCTTCTTACTTGTTTCAATTTCGTTTTTCCGTACACCGCCCATAATTTTTTGAATTAATTCTTCATTTGAAAAGGAAAGTAAATATTCTTTTAAAGTTTGATGTGCAACATTTACGTCAGCCTGTCCTTCTTTTAAAATACGATCAACAAATTCTTCTCGAAGTTTTTTATCTACTAACGCCTCAGCGGCTAGTTTTTCTAAATAAAGAACTTCAACACCCCGATTGCGTAACGTTTGTGCAAAATAATCATGCTCTTTTTGAATAATTGGTAAGTATGGAATATCATCAAATAATAATTGCTGCAAATAATCTGGCGTCAAGTTTTCCACTTCTTTACCCGGTCGTTTTAATAAAACCGTTTGTAATTCCCCAATTTCTGAAGTAACATGTATCGGATGTTTCATTTGTTGTACCTCCTTTTAAATATGTTTGATGTCTTACAAGTACATAATAAATGCTCTGCACTTTCATCTTTGTGAAAGCATCCACATTATCATTGTGAAATATTAAACAAGTTATTTTTTTAAAATCATACGAATTTGTATTTTTATAACAAACTCTCTCGCTTTTTCAATAAAAAACACATATATTACGCATATATGTTGAATATTCAACTTCCGTATTTAAACAAAAATCCTGTTTTTAATTTTATTAAAAACAGGATTTTTACATCTAAATAATTAAATTTAATCTTTCTTCTATAATCTCCCTATCTGATTTCGACTGTGAAATTATAAGGCATGTATCATTTCCACATATACATCCTATTTTTTCTTTCCAATCTAACTCATCAAATAAAACACCAATAACATGTGCATTACCAGGTAATGTTTTAATAACCATTAATTGATCTACACAATCAATTTTCACAACAACTTCTCGTAATTTTTTCTTTAACTTTATATCAGTTTGTAAATGCTCTTCTGAGAAAACTTTATATATCATTAATCCTTCTTGAGAAGGTACCTTCGTTAAGTTTAACTCACGAATATCGCGAGAAACCGTAGCTTGTGTTACTAATACATCTTTTTTTGCTAACAATTCTACTAATCTTTCTTGCTTATCTATTTCATACTCCTTTACAAATTGTTTAATTAACCGTTGTCTTTTTTCTTTTTTCATAAAAGACACCCCTTTTAATATTATAGCTCGCTATAATTTTCATCCGAAAGGGAGAGAAAAGAATGTTGCGGAAACGTTCATAGTTTAACTGTAAATATTAAATCAAACTAAATAAAAAAGAGAAGAACAGCATTCTGTTCTTCCTTTTACATTGAAAATCGTTCAATTGTTTGTTTCAAATCAGTTGCTTGCTTCTCTAAATCTTTTAATAATTGATCGATTACTATCATATTTTTAGACTGTTGTAGCGTCACACGCGCCACTTCTTGCGAACCAGCTGACGTTTCTTCAGCAATTGCTGCTACAGCTTTTGTTTGTGCTCCTGTTTGATGAATGTGGCTCACTTGTTCATTCATATAACTACTAATTTGCTGAGTTGCATCGGCTACTTCCATAACACTTGATGACATTTCTTTTAAAATTAATTCCGTAGCTTCCCCACGTTTCGCCTCTTCTTTAGCTATTTTCACTTGTTCTGTCATTTTCATTGCAACTTGTTGTACTTCATCTTGCATATTCCGTAATAACTGAGATATGTTTCTTGCAGAATGATCACTTTCATCAGCAAGTTTACGTACTTCTTCCGCAACAACCGCAAAACCTCTTCCATGCTCTCCTGCGCGAGCTGCCTCAATAGAAGCATTTAGTGCTAATAAATTCGTTTGGCTAGCAATCGCACTCACAACAGACACAATATGTTCTACTTGTTTCATTCGTTCTTCTAACTTCTGTACATTTTGCATTGAATCTTCATTTTCTTTTGCCAATGTTTGAATACCTTGAATTAAAGACGTAAAGACACGAGTACTATGCCCTAAAGCTTGAACCATTTCTGAAGACAACGTATCAGACTGCTTCGCTTTTTCTTCTACTTCACTTGCAATAGACGTCGTTGTATCAACAGCAGAAACAATTGCTTGAATTGATGCTGCTGATTGCTCAGCGCCTGAAGAAATCTCTGCAAGAGTCTCAGATACACCTTGCGCTTGTCTCGTTGCTTCTCCTGTTTGTTTTCTAATCTGCTGTACTTGATTGTTTGTATAAGAAAATGTTGTATCAATATTTTTTACCATGCCCCTTAAGTTTCCTAACATCATATTAAATGCAACACTTAAAGATTTAATTTCATCATCTGCCTTCGGTAATGGAACATCTTCACGAATATCACCCTCAGCTGCTTTTCTTGCCGCTTCCTCTAACTTGCGAAGTGGTTTAATTAAAAATACGGCTGCTCCATATGCTAAAATTCCAGACCATACTACCCCTAATAACATAACGATAATATTATATACAGTTTGACTTACATAACTTTGAAAATAATCGTATATCACGTAAATAAAAAATATACTTGTTGAATATGTAATAAAAGCTAAAACTGTAGTGAATAGCATAAGTTGTGTACGTAATCCAAAAGAAAATGTTTTTCTTTCTTTTTCCATCTTCCCTTTCCCCCTTTTTATAAGCAATATAAATACTACCTATATATTATTATCCATATTTTCATTATAGAAGGATATAGAGATTTTAAAAATCATTATTTCTTTGAATATCAAATTGCACGAAAAAATAAAGGATTCTGACAATTTATGACTAATAACAGAAATACGGGGCAACATTTGTAAAATATATTTTTAACTGGGGGTTTTGTATGATTCAAGTTCGAAATCTAGTAAAATCATTCGGTTCACTTGATGTGTTAAAAGGAATTGATTTAGAAGTAAAAGAAAAAGAAGTTGTTGTTTTAATTGGTGCCAGTGGTTCTGGTAAAAGTACATTACTTCGCTGTCTTAACTTTTTAGAAATGTACGATGAAGGCGAAATTCACTTACAAGGTGAGCGAATTGATCCAAAGCATTCAAATTTAAATAAAGTCCGTGAAAATGTCGGTATGGTTTTTCAGCACTTTAACCTCTTTCCTCATATGACCTCACTAGAAAACATCATAGAAGCACCTATTCATGTAAAAAAATTAGAGAAAGCAAATGCACAGGATATTGGAAATCAACTTCTCCAAAAAGTCGGCCTTCAAGATAAAGCGGATGTAACTCCTCATCTTCTTTCAGGTGGTCAAAAACAGCGCATTGCCATTGCACGAGCTCTTGCAATGAGCCCTAAGATTATGCTATTTGATGAGCCTACCTCAGCTTTAGACCCTGAACTTGTTGGAGAAGTATTGCAAGTTATGAAAGAACTTGCTGAAGAAGGGATGACAATGGTTATTGTTACTCATGAAATGAATTTCGCAAAAGATGTAGCTGATCGCGTCATCTTTATGGACGATGGAAAGATTGTAGAAGATGCTCCGCCAGCACAATTCTTTTCAGCTCCATCACATGAACGAGCAAAACAATTTTTACGTAACGTTTTATAATGTAACTTCTGTTTCAAACGAAAAGGAATACATTCATACGGTGCACAACTAATCATCCAAATAAAATATTTCAATAACATACTGAAAAACATCCGTATGATCAATATATAGGAGGGGTTTTATGAAAAGAAAACTATTAACCATTGTTGCGAGCATTACACTATGTACATCTTTCATACTAGGAGCTTGTAGCAAAGAAAGTTCTACTACTTCATCAAATGGTGAAAAAGAATTTCGCTATGCGATGAGTGGATTATACAAACCTTTTAACTATAAAGAAAATGACGGCAAACTTGTCGGTTTTGATGTAGAAATCGGTGAAGCTCTTGCTAAAAAGATGAACATGAAGGCTACGCCAGTTACAAACCCATGGGAAACGCTAATTCAAGGTCTTCAAGCGAAGAAATATGATGTAATACTGGGTAGTATGGCAATTACAGAGGAGCGCTTAAAAGCTGTTAGTTTCTCAAATCCGTACTATCGCTCTGGCGCCCAAATTTTTGTAGCTAAAAAGAATACCGCTATCTCTTCTCCAGAAGATTTAAAAGGTAAGAAAATTGGTGTTGTAAAAGCTAGTACCTTTAAAAATCTTGTTGCAAAATATACAGATCAAATCACAGAATATGACAGTGATATTACTGCTCTTATGGATTTAGAGCCTGGGCGTGTTGACGCAGTAATTACGGATCAAATGGTTGGTCTACGTATGATAAAAGAAGGAAAATCGAATATAAAAGAAGCCGGAAAACCATTAAATCTTGATGAAATGGGAATTGCTATTCGCAAAGATAATAAAGAAATGGTTGAGAAAGTAAATAAAGCGTTAGATGAAATCATTAAAGATGGTACGTATGATAAGATCAGTAAAAAATGGTTCGGACGTAATATTCTTGGTGAAGAGGAAAAAACGAAGTAAGTAAGTTAGCCATTCAAAAGATTCATAAACAGTGCCCCACTGATTAAGTGTTCATTTTATGTGGGGCATTTCATTCTCTACTAAAATCTATACAATATGAGGTGAAACGCATGTTTGAAATTTTTATCTCTTCCTATCCCACACTCTTAAAAGCTACTATTGTCACATTACAATTAACATTAACTTCCCTAGTACTCGGTTCATTAATTGGATTATTATTCGCTTTCTTTCGAATCTCTAACAATAAAGTTTTAAATAGTATCGCTCATGTCTACATTGCTATTATTCGTGGTACACCTTTAATTGTTCAAATTGCCATTCTCTATTTTGGAATTACATCTGTTGTTGTTTTCACCCCTTTTTGGGCAGGAGCAATCGCTTTAGCAATTCATAACGGTGCATATATTACGGAAATTTTCCGTGGATCTATTCAATCCGTTGACCGAGGACAATTAGAAGCAGCTCGCTCTTTAGGCATGCCTTATCCTTTAGCTATGCGACGAATTATATTACCACAAGCATTTCGTCTGTCTCTTCCTCCTCTAGGAAACCAATTTATTATCGGATTAAAAGATTCTTCACTTGTTGCTTATGTAGGAATGTCCGAATTATGGGGATCGGGTTTATCAATTGCAGCAGGTAACTTCCAACAATTAGATACTTACATAATCGTTGGTGCATACTATCTCGTACTTGTTCTTCTATTTACTTATTTTGTTAATCTTTTAGAAAAACGATTACAACGAAAAGAAACTAACTCCTTCCAAGTCAATAAAAAGAACAAAAAGGAAGTTTCTTTATAAGAAAAAGCAAGCCTGAGATGGCTTGCTTTTTCACTGCAAAAATATATTAATTTTTACTGATTTATTTTTTTAATACTCTCTTTTTCTTCTATATGTTCCTCACGATATGAAATATTATGAGGGTCTAAGCCATTTCCTAAAGAACCGTAGAAATGCTCTCTATGCGGATCAACTAATTCACTTCCGTGATAATACACACGTGGTGTATTCCAAAGTGCTGCCAATGCTTTTGTCATCGGCATTTCGTGATAACGTTCCGGCCACATTTCTTTAATCTTCTCTTTTACTAACGGATAGTATTTAGAGCTCATAGCAGGGAACAGATGATGTTCTGTATGATATGAGAAATTGAAATGCAAAACGTCTACCCAGCGCGGCACTGTTACTGATAAGCAGTTTGCTAACGGATCATTTACTGGAACAATTGGATTTAAGCGGTGATTTGTTGCGATATATGCCATTACAATAAAGTTAGCAATTAACAACGGAATGACATATGCAAATAACCATTTTCCAGGTCCCATAATAAACAATAAACTAATCCAAACTGTCCAAGGCAAAAGAAGTTGAAGCCATACAGATTTTTGATTGGATGACTTGAACTCTTTTATAAAATGAAAGAACATTCGAGTCGAATGCAATGTAAATTGAATTGTTAGTGACAGAAAACTAAAGAATGAACGTACATGTAGAGGCATACGATATACCCAACTCAAAAACTTACTCTTCTTAAGTTTCTCAAGTGTCGGCCATGCATCCGGATCATTCTCTTCATGCTGTGTATGAACATGATGCGTTGCATTATGCCACTTTCTCCAAAGCTTTGGCCCTGTTGATAATGGCATAAATGCAATCGCTCCTAAGAAGTCACGAAGCCATGCCTTTCTTACAACAGTTCCATGTAAAATTTCATGCCCTAAAAATCCTAGTGAAGCAAAACATAATCCAAGAACAATCGCAATTCCTAGATTCGCCCACACATTCAATTCAAATACACCAATCGATATTAATCCCGACAATGCCACAAGCAAATAAGCCAATCCACCAAATAAACGAGTAGGCACTGGTTTAAATGCTTTTTTCGGCAAATGTGGTGATACACGTGCTGCATACCACCCAAATGTATGAAGCTCCTTCATCCTTTTGCCCCTTTCTTATGCCGCGCCTTGCGCAACTTACATATATCAATTCTTGCTTCCAGATTGATTTTACTAAATGATCCAAAAAGCATGTATTATAAGGAAAATATACTCACTCTATCGTCACTTATTTTTCGCTTTTATTATCAATGAAAAACATTTCTCTTTTTACTCTCTATCAACCTTTCCACATGATGAATCATAACAATAGAATTTCTATATTGTCAACAACTTTTATGACCTAGTAATAAAAGTTGGTTATATTTTTATAATCATACTTTATTTCACTAAAGAAAATGTATATATTACATAAGGATTTATCCACTATCTATAGACATTTTCTTAAACGCCATAGACCCTATCTCATTCAATAAATCTCTATGTAATCAACAAACAGAATCACTTGAATTTAGTTTTATATAAATCCTACTTCTTCATAATGCCCCACCTAATTAATTATATCAAAATAATTTATAACCTCTTTTAATAAAAATAGACTTCTTCTAAAACAACACACATGAATTTCATATAATATGGAAATATTAAAAGGAAAATTGTTCTAAAATCAGGAGGTTTCAGCAATGACAAGTGATACATTTCCACAACTGCCGCTATCTTATTGGATTGAATCTACTCAGTTTCCTACTTTCCCTCGTTTATCCGAAAATATAAAGGCGAAAGTTGCTATTATCGGTGCTGGTATTACAGGTATTACTACTGCCTATTTACTTGCAAAAGAAGGCATCGATGTTGTTTTAATTGATTCTGGTCGTATTTTAAACGGGACGACTGGGCATACAACAGCGAAAGTAACAGCACAACATGATCTTATTTATGATGAATTAATAAATCACTTCGGTGTAGAAAAGGCCGGGCTTTACTATGAATCAAATAATCAGGCTCTACAATTCATAAACGAAACTGTTCAAACATATAAAATCGACTGTAATTTCTCAAATGAAGATTCATATTTATATACAACTACTGATAACGGATTAAGAAATTTATCGAAAGAATATGAAGCTTATCAAAAATTAAATATACCTTGTGATTATGTTCAATCTCTATCGATTCCTATTCCAGTACAATCTGCACTTGTCATGAAAAATCAAGCACAATTCCATCCCCTTCTTTATTTAAAAACACTTTTAGAAAAGTTTGTGGAGATGGGTGGAAAGGTCTACGAACAAACAACAGCTATGGATGTGGAAAAGGGAGATTATCCACAAATAATTACAAAAGAGGGCCATCATATCACTTGTGAATATGTTGTCTCTTGTTCACATTTTCCTTTTTATGATGCGAATAGCTTTTTCTTTACGCGAATGTACGCAGAACGCTCCTACGCTCTTGCAATAAAAGCCAAAACAGATTATCCAGGTGGCATGTATTTAAGTATTGATGATCCAAAGCGCTCCTTACGCTATATAACAAACAATGGAGAGAAATTAATTTTAATTGGCGGAGAAAGTCATAAAACAGGACAAGGAATAAATACGATGCTTCATTATGAAGCACTCTATTCTTTTGCTGAAGCAACTTTTGGAATAGACGAGGTTCCTTATAGATGGTCAGCACAAGATTTAATCACTCTAGATAAGCTTCCTTATATCGGACATATTAACGAAAGAAATCCAAATATATTTGTTGCAACTGGATATCGCAAATGGGGAATGACAACTGGAACTGCTGCCGCTCAGCTACTGAAGGACTCCATCCTAAAAGTCCACAGTCCCTATAAAGAACTGTATGCACCATCACGCTTCCATGCAAATCCAGATATAAAAACGTTCCTCTCCCAGAACATTGATGTTGCGAAACATTTAATTGAAGGAAAGATCGAAACCGCATTACGTAAGCCAGAAGATCTCGAAGTTGGTGAAGGATCTGTCGTACATGTTAACGGTAAACGAGCAGGTGCTTATAAGGACAAAGAAGGAAAATTACATATCGTCGATACAACTTGTACACATCTCGGCTGTGAAGTTGAATGGAATAATGGTGATTGTACCTGGGATTGTCCTTGCCATGGTTCTCGTTTTTCAATTGAAGGAGACGTTCTTGAAGGTCCAGCAGATCAACCGTTAAAACGAGTTGATAATGAGTGAACAAATAAAGAAGTTCAACATAATTACTGTTGAACTTCTTTATTTGTTATAAAACCTTTTCAGATAAATTTCAACACAGGGAGGAAAATATTAACATTAAATGAAATAATATATTCATCTACAAATTAAAAAGTGGGGGAATATTATGCAACCTTCAGCTCCACCTCATCTAGAATCTACAGAAACTATCTTTTCAAGCTCTATTACAAAACTTGTTGTTTTTATTTGTTGGCTAGCCATTTTAGCTGATGGATATGATTTAGGTATTTACGGTGCCGTTCTACCAAAGCTCCTAGAAGACAAAAGCTGGGCGCTATCACCATCGCACGCTGGCACAATTGCAAGCTATGCTTTATTTGGGATGTTTATTGGGGCTATTCTAGTTGGAACGATTACAGATCTAATTGGACGTAAATGGACGCTTATATGCTGTTTAGCACTTTTTTCTATCACAATGGGTTTAGCGGCTATCGCTCCTTCTCCTGAGTTATTTGGATTATCTCGATTTATAGGAGGAATCGGATTAGGCGGTGTTATCCCAACAGCTTCAGCACTTACTGTTGAATATTCACCCCAAAAAAGGCAATCTTTTATTTATGCTCTTATGTTTACTGGCTATCCTTTAGGTATCGTGTTAGGTGCTATTTTGTCTATATTTATGTTAGAAGATTTCGGATGGAGAATTATGTTTGGTATCGGAATGATTCCACTACTCCTCATTCCTTTCATTATTCGCTATTTACCTGAGTCCATTCAATTTTTATTATCACGTAATCGCCAAGAAGAAGTGAACCAAATTCTTAATCGTTTTCCAATTGAATTTCATGTGAAAAATAAAACTCATCAAGCTCCATCTACTATACAAAAGAAAAATGGATTTACTACGTTATTCTCAAAAGAATACATAAAAGCAACGCTACTTTTTTGGATTACTTATATAATGGGAATGTTTTTAATATACGGTTTAAACACTTGGTTACCACAGATGATGCGCCAGGCAGGATATCCTCTTGGGTCTAGTCTGTCATTTCTACTTATGCTAAATATTACCGCAGCTATCGGCGCATTATTCGCTGGAGCAATTGCTGATCGTATAGGAGCAAAAATTGTTATTAGCATCTCTTATCTTATGGCAGCTATATGTATCGGACTATTAACAATCAAACCATCTGTTACAATCATTTATCTTTTAATTGGCCTTGCTGGTATTGGATCAGTCGGTATTACTCAAATATTAAATGCATATGTAACACAATACTTCCCATCACATATCCGAGCTACCTCCTTAGGCTGGGGACTGGGGCTTGGCCGAGTTGGTGCAATTGCTGGCCCAATTCTTGTCGGTATTATTATGACAATGCAATATGACTTAGCATGGAATTTTTACTTATTCTCCTTTGCAGGTCTTATCGCAGCTATATCTGTTTTCTTCATTCCTACAAAATAAAAAGGGCACAAACTTACTTGTGCTCTTTTTCATATGCTTCAAACAACATATCTCGAAACAATGTATTTAAACTCTCAATATCGATTCCTGATCCCTTTTCAATTCCTTTTACATATTCCTGATAGTAATGAATTTGTTCTTCTAAAAATTGATTTAGCACCTTAATTTTCAATCCAACATCTAATTCAGTACCTGCTTTTTTCTTTATTAACAACTTTTCAATTTCATCTAATACACTACGTTCTAATGATAATTCTGTAATCAATCGGTCAAATTCTACAGGAGGTAAAGTCGTTTTCTCTTCTAGCCACTTACAAGCTAAAATGGGACGTAATACATAAAAGTACTTTTTCAGCTTTACATTCTCACCTTGCAAAAATTCACGATAATTTTTCGACGCCATATGTAAATAATGATATATCGTTGCTTTTGGATCAAAATTCTTCTCACTCATCTGTTGAAGTAGTTCTGGAAAATTAGAGTTTTTCGAATAAAAAATTGGTGATCGAATCCACTCAAGTAAAGCAGGATTCGACTTCGCGAATAGTTGCAATGCCTTTTTAATATCCCAACCACTTATATCTAAATCATCGCTAATTGGATATTCAATTACATCTCGTTTATCATGAATTGATAAATACCATTCTACTGGATGTATATAAATAAACCTAACATCATAATCGCTATCTTTCGATGGAAACCCCCAAGCACGACTCCCTGATTCCACCGCAAATAAAATTTTCACATCATTCTCTTTTTCAATTCTTTCTAACTCCAACTCGATTTTCTCTCTCATTTCATAACAACTCCATTTTTTGATTATTTCCTTGGAAATTCGACAATACACTATTAATTTTACTACATACTAAAAAAACTGTCAGAAATTACTGACAGCCTAATGAAACGTCTATTGTTGCTTTTCAATTACAGTAGCAGCAATTCGTTCAAACTCTTTTTGAATCTCCTCTTTATATGCATCTACTATTGAAAAATCCATAGCAGCAATATAAATTCGTTCTAATTTATCACGAACCGATTTTGCTTTCGCTAAGAAAGACATCGCCTCATTCATTTTTGCTTTATATTGAATGGAGACATCACGAATTTCCTTCGCATATTTCTCATCCGTCCCTGGCGTAACAATAAGGGCATACATATCAATAATTTCATCACCCTCGCGACTTGGAAAATATTCATGTGGTGCGGTGCTATCAAAAATTGCAAATCCTAATTCTCTTACGATAACCATATCAAGACTATTCGGGTCAAATCCGCAATGATATACTTCAACTTCAAACCCTTTTTCCTCAGCTGCCTTAGCTAACTTTTTGAGCATCGTTGATTTTCCAGAGCCTGGGCGCCCTTTTATAAAATAACGATGTGGTAACCCTTCTGTTAAATTAGGAACAAAATCAACTGCTCCTTTCGGTGTAGCAGCTCCTAAAAAACGATGTTTTACAAGCGATTGTCTCCCGCTTTTATCTGCAAATAATTTCTGGATTAGCTGATTGGTTAGTTCATTTGCTTTATTAAAATCTATATTATCAATATATATCTTCTCCCACTCATCATGTATAACCAATGCCTCTTTAAAACGTGCGTAAGCAGACTGAAAAGCTTTGCTTGCTTCTGAAACAAATCTTTCAATTTCTAACTTCTGCTTTCTTAGTTTATCTGAGTCCCAAGCAATTCCTAAATTTATATACTCTTCAACAACTCCTGGCATTTTTGGCTCAATAACATGCGGCGATGTCCCATCAACAATTCCTACTTTTAATTTTGGGATAATTACACCATCAACCGATTTATTATCAGAAGAACAATGTAACAATTCAATATCATATCCTTTTTCAATCCATTCACGACCTATTGCCTTTATTAAAGAAGATTTTCCCGTTCCTGGGCCACCCTTTAAGATAAATAATCTGTCTAATCCTTTTAAATTCTCTTCGTATAAATTGTGAAATCCCCTAGCTGTATTACCACCAGCATAATAATTTAATACATTTCCTGTCACTGCACTCACTCCTTCGCAGCATTCTATTTACATAACCTACAATATGCGAGCAGCTTTATTTGGGTGAATACCTATTTTGTATTGCACGAAAAAAGGAAATGAATTACAATTTAACTATCGGAAAATTCCGTTTTCAAAAAAACTGAATACTTCTTTATCAAGAGAGGCAGAGGGACCGGCCCTTTGAAGCCCAGCAACCTCAGTTTATACAAACTGAATAGGTGCTAATTCCTGCAAAATGCATTGCATTTTGGAAGATAAAACTCAACTAGCATGTAAAGCTCACCTTTCTTGATATTGAAGGGTGAGCTTTTTATTATTTGAAAAATATATATTGGAGGTATGTAAAATGAAAGTAATTGATTTATCGCAAACATTTGAAAATAATATGTCTCAATTTCCTGGAACACCTAAAATACAACTAGAAGCTGTTACAAGTGTTGAAGAATCAGGCTATCAAGTTACAGATTTTCATTCTGTCGTTCATGTTGGCACGCATTGTGATGCTCCTGCGCATTTTATTTCAGGCGCAACGACCATCGATCAATTACCGCTGGATCAATTTGTAGGTGAAGCTGTTCTTATAGATGTAACACATATTCAAGAGCGAAAATTACCTAAGGCAGTATTGCATAATACTGACATAAAAGAAGGTGATATTGTTATTTTTCATTCTAATCTATCCACCAAATGGAATACAGAAGCTTATGAGAAAGAAGCATTTTATCTTTCTGAAGAATTAGCTGAAGAATTAGTTCAATTAAAAGTAAAATCTATCGGTTTAGATTTCATTTCTCCTGATGAAGTCACAACAGAAACATCACCGATTCATCACATATTACTAGGAAATAATATTTACTTAATTGAAAACTTAACAAATCTAGATGCTATCGAAACAAAACGTTTCTTTTTCTCAGCCGCACCTTTAAAAATTAAAAATAGTGACGGTGCTTTCGCAAGAGCATTTGCTGTTATATTTTAAACACAACCTATAAAGTGAACCTTTAATCAGTGGGGGTTTTGTTCATCCCACACCTAACTTCTTTGCTTCCGCTGAATTTTGAGGTGGGGGTCTTACTGCCCGGCAAATAGCGGGATTAAAAAAAGCAAAGGCCACTACTGGTCTTTGCTTCTATATTTTCTATTTAAATTAAGAAAGAATTGTTCCACACGGGGACGCACCCAAGCTAAACAATCTATCTCTTTCTTCTTTGTGCAAGCTATCTCTTCTCCATCTACCATTTCAACAAGTTCTAGTTCTAACAGTTGCCTCGTGAATGCTAACATATTCACTTCTTCAGATGGATACTCTTCTTTTAATTTCTCCTCAATTTCTCCCAATAAAAAACCGTCACGCATCATTGCCAATGCATCAATCCAAAGTGGCGGCATTTCATATTTTTCTCCTGTAATTGTATCTTTTACAATATAATTCTTTTGCTCTTTTCGAAATTGAATCGTGTGTAAACATACAGTCGAATTTAATGTTAATTCCATCATACCACCTCTTTCATAATATCTGCATAGAAAAAAGGATGCGCGTGCACCCCTTCTTATCTTTTCATAACACTACTGAACCGTTACATGAGTAATCAATCTCATGTCGATATTTTCCTCCATTATAAACGAAGTATTTTATAAAAAAAACCCTTCTTGAAACATTTTATAAAATGTTTATATTTACACAACAAGAACACTTTTCTGAAAAATCTTTTCTCCCAATACATTAAACGGTCGGCAGAAAAATTTCTACTTTCGTTCCTACTCCTAGACTACTTTGGATTGTGATACTCCCTTGATGTTCCTTAATAATTTTATATGTAATCATTAATCCAAGTCCTGTACCAGTCTCCTTTGTTGTGTAAAATGCCTTGCCTATTTTTTCCAACTTTTCATTCTCTATACCAAATCCTTGGTCTTCAACAGAAATACACAAATGTCCTTGCGTTTTTTGATATGCACGGATATGAATTTCTCCGCCCTCTGGCATTGATTCTATTCCATTTTTAATGATATTTAATAACACTTGTTTTAATTGCTTATCATCACCGTTTATAGCCGGTAAATTCCCATCTACTTGTAAATGACATTTAACTCTATATTGCATTGCATAACTTTCCATTAGATGCACAACATATAGAAGGATGTCTCGTATATTACACCTTTCATAATTTGTTGGCTTTGGTTTTCCTAACAACATCAATTCACTAACAAATCCATTAACCCTTTCAATTTCTTGTAACATAATGTCGTAGCTCATCGTATCAGCTGGATTTCTTTCTTTTTGCATTTGCGTAAACCCTTTTAACGCTGTTAACGGATTTCGAATTTCATGGGCAATTGTTGTAGACATAGTTCCAATCACAGCTAAATTTTCCGTCTCTTTCATATTGTTCATCATTTCAACCACTGTTCTTACATAAGATTGAAATCGTTTTAATAAAGAATGTGAAATAATGAAATAGAATACACATAAAACAAGTGGAATTACCACTTTTAAATCTTGTAATAGCAATGTGAAAAATACGTACTTTCCAATTACACTAAAGGAAACTAAATAAAAGTATTTTCTATTCACGAAAACTGGGGCAAATAAAATTAATAACATTTCTACCATACTACCATGTTCAAAAGGTCTATCCGTTCGCAAATAAATCATTAAATTATTAACAAGATTGATAAACATGTACCCAAATAAAAATAAATATTTTACAGAATATACATACCCTCTTTTTTGAAGGTATATAGAAATAGGAAATATTGCTATTACAAATATAGGCACACCTATCCCAAGACTACCTTCTGGCCAACCTACCGCTGTTCCACTAATATTCATAGCAGGATACACAAAATAATATATAGCGTCATATAAAAAGAATATAATATAGAATAATAATATAAATACCTTTAAGGCTCTTCTTTCTTCATAAATCAAGCTCTTGTATTTGTTCATATAAAAACTCCCCTTGATCGATACAAAAAACTTTCATTGTTATCTCCTTAAAGTATAAGTATGAAATTGCTTTCAGGGCAATATTTAACCTTATAATACTAAAAGGAAGGAGATCTCTCCTTCCTTTTGGTAACAAATTACACCCATCTTACCCTGTCATGTAACAATCCATCAGTAAAATTATTATGCCCCATTACAAAATCCTTCATATATAAATTTAAATACTCACCGTACTTACTTTCTGTATTTAATAACAACTCCTCGACGTAATAAGCACCTTGTTCAAATCGATCTAAAAGTAAACTGGACAAGCCCGCATAAATCCCGCACCCTACCTGAAAATACGTTGCATTCGTTTTATATTTACGAAAAACTTGGCTACTATTCATCACATTATACATATATGTCTCACTATTTTCATAAACGAGTAACACACCGACCAAGTCCTCTCCAGCAACCTCTTCTTCCGCTGGATTAAACACTTTACGATTCCAGTTCCATAAATCTTCTACTTGGTCTAAATTCTGTCTAATTATATTTGTTGTATACTCATTAATTCGGTAAAGAAAACCAACTTCCATATTAAAGTTTTTCCCTAAAATTAATACTTCCTCATGTGGCATTAAACAACCATAGAATTCTTTTTCTCCCAACTTCACTTTATACTCTGAAGCATATACATCTTCATAAAAGTAAAGAGGACGATGTTGACTCATATACATCGGATAACTCCAGATTGCTTCATCTAAAAATCGCTCTACTGCCCATGAAGCATAAAGTGTATGTGGCTTTATAAGCGCTATATCATTCAAAAACGACGTGTCATGTTCTACAATATAACATGCTCTTGGCCTTTCATTTGGTCGTTCCTTCATAAGTTCAACAACCATCCATTGAACAACACCTGGATTCATACCTGAACCTATAATCGCTTTTGTATTTGTAAATTTCTCTTTCTCCTTCTCAAACCTTGTATATCTTTCCGTAAGCTGAAAGCCGATTAAGCTATCGTCCTGATCTACGGCCTCATTTTCCAAGGCTGAATTAATATAACAAATTCCTAGTTCATTACAGCAGCTTAATACTCTAATTGTATCTGCTCCTGAAACATCAATCACAACACTCGTTCTTTTTTCTTTTAAATGTTGTTTAAATTCCACTACATTTTGAAGGTTTATTTCATATAAATATAAGCGACCTTTCAAATTCGAAAACAACTCATCATAATAAGTCCTATCTTTTTGTTTTATATCCACCAAATGAAATTTGGCATTCTTTAATACTTCATAAATTGGATCTTTTTCATTTGCTATCGCTTGATTTAAAATTGCTAAAACTGCTTTTGCTGCTCCACCAGCACTACCAAGCAATGTAATTGATAACGAATTCGGAAACTGCTCCACAAACAAAACCCCTTTAATAAATTAGTTGAGCAGCTCCTCCTCAAAAAATAAATTGAATACATAAAAAGATAGCTCGTACATATTTCTTTATAAAGTAGTGCAAAATTATTTTTAAAAGATCACACTATAATATATTTATATTCAATTCATTTTTCCCCTCATATCCAAATTAAACTAAATAAATAGGCTCGACCTTTTCTTCTGCATATAAAAGAAAAAGCCAGCCCTTCCAACTAATCTACGGACAATGGACGGATTTTACATGTTGAATATTCACATACATTTTTGCATCACGTGCTTTTGATATTTCAATATGACCTTCATCAATTTTCGCCATTTTTCCAATTTTATTGGACTCCTCACCTAAATCGAACACCATAATTTTCCCTGTCATTTTAATAAGCTGTTCTTCAAACGTTCTAGCTAACGTAATATTTAACGGATTTACGGGGAGTTCATTTTTATTGAGGGCATACGGTACTTGGTTTTCTTTATACGGAATTAACCATTTTAAATGCTTTAAAGATATATATACCGTTTTATAAACCGGACTATAAAAAACAATATAATCGTTCATCACACTTGTAACATAACCATGTATTGGAGCATTTCCTGCTACATAAACTTCTGTAAAAATACCTTTAGAAGTACTTAATACTTTTCTCAAAGAAATTGAAGGGGATTCCCTCTTAATTACAGAATCAACATCTGGTTTTGATATTTCTTCGTCATATGGTCTTAAAAATTTATAGTATTGTACATGATATAAAGATATATATACGTAATCTTGTCCATTGTAAAGAACAACGATATCATTTCCTACATCAATTAATACACCTTTAAATCTTTTTTCACCGATTAATTTAACATATATATTTTCTCCAATACTTTTATTCAACTCATTCATCTATATCCTCCTTCCTATGAATATCAGCTTTCCTATCTTCCGTTTCAAAAAAAATAATCAGGGCAATGTTTTGTCTTAATAGTAAGTAATTCCTTTTCATACTATCGAAATAAGAAATTGTTCTTCTCTTTCCCTCATAATGCCCCTCTTATTTATTAAACATTATTCATCTTCATTCTTTTTACATTTCACTACTTGACTCACACTCTTAATATGATAATTAATGATATAAATGACTTCATCGCAGTTTACTAGTGTAATACATTCTTCATGCACTTCACTTAATAATCCTTCCACACATTCTGGACCGCCACGATTAATCTTTACCCACTTATACTTCAAGTCACGTAATACATCGACAAAAGTATCATCATCAGAGTAGAAACATGAAACATAGGAATCGCCACATTTACTTTCTTTCACTTTCTTAGCTAGACTCTTCACATGTTTCAATTGGTAATATACTAATTCACCAAGAGGAAGTTGTAATGTAAGGTAATCTCTCCCTAACGATACAAGTACCCCCACTCGACTCTCTGGTCCACGAAGATTTACTTTTACAGTCTCACCGACTAAGCATTTAATTTGCTCACAGCATAATATACTTTCCAAATTTGTATCCTCCTTTCTTATTATCTTCCTCTACTTGACTGTCTTTGTGCGCGAGCTCGACCTGAATTATCGCTACTACTTTCCTTACTATTACTATCTTCGCTCTCATCGCTCTCTCCGCATGCTAATGCATTATAGTTAACACTTTTAATATGCTTTATTGCAATTAATATAACTTCTTCTTTTACAATTAATGTAACGAAGTCACAAGAAACATCTTGTAAAATGCCTTCCACTTTCTCTGGACCACCGCGATTAATTTTCACCCAGCAATATTTGAAGCTTAGAAGTAGTGCTTCAAAGTCGTCTGCACATTCGCAATCTTCCCAATCACAATCACTTGATCCACAGTCTTTTGCATTTTTCGTAATACTTTTCAGATGGCTAAGTTGATAGTAATAAAGCTCACCTTTTTCATTCTTCAATACGAAGTAGTCCGGACATACTGATATTATTGTTCCTTTTTGAGATTCTGGACCACCCCTGTTTACTCTCACAAAAGATCCAATTAAGTCTTTCAGAAAATCACAATGAAATAAACTCACGAGAAAACCCCTTCCATTAATTTATAAGCTTTTGCACTGATAGTATATGTATCTGTACAGGTTACGTTCTCTATGTTTGTCCTAGCTAGAAAAAAATATGCTTTTAACATGGTAGACTACTACCTATCAAAAATATAAGAAATTCTGCGTGCCCATTAGGATTTTGATACATTTAAACAAAAATCCCGTATGAAGATACATTTCTGCATATCTTCATACGGGATTTCCCAAAGTTTAGTCTTCGTCTTTAACATCCATATCTTCTGGAATTGGTTCATTTAATATTTCTTCCACTAACTGCTTATATTTCTCCATTTGTTCTAAATGTGTATTGAATTGTTCTTTATTTACTAAATATTGCTCTCCATCGAATAGCGCACGAATTTTCTTTTGCTGAATTAACTCTTCAATATACGATTTCGGTAAATTCAAATACTCCGCAGTCTCTTCTACTGTTATATACAATGCGTTCATTCCTTTATTATTTTTTCATCTATACTGTATCTTACTTTACTTTATTTTTGTAAACAAATAAAAAAGATTTTGTAAATGCAGTTCAAAAAGCAGGTAGATGCATTCCATATATTGTATAGTATTATATAGTAAGAATTTTTTAAATATAGAATGGTATTACCCATTTACACAAAGGAGAGTTAACATATGGCTACTCGTCACATCATTACAATGTTAGAAAAAACACTACAAGTTGAAACAGAAAACACAATTTCTCATTTGAATGTATCTTTATCTGATCGTTTTCTTTCTCAAAGCACAGCAATACATGAAAACAATTGTTATCATACAATTGGTGAATGGTACAAAAATCATTTCTTATTCCAACAAGATGATTTCCTTTGGGCTAAATATGCTTTCTATGACGCATATTGTGAAGCCATCAAAAAACAAGGCCATCTTACAAAACGCGTCCGTCAAATATTAGAATCATTGGCTCGAAAACATGGAAAACAATATATTGCTTCTATACTAAATATGCCATTTCCTAATGAACGCGCTAAAGGGACAGCGTAATTTAGCCATGTTCTGCGTAAGCAAAACATAGCTAAATTGTTTTCTAGGATGCTTTACCAATAAAATGTTCATATCATATGAACTGATGAAACCGGTGTCATTATAATGATTGAAAATATAGTAAACAGGAAAACCCCCACGTACATCTCTCATCCATTTGAATAGAGAAGTATGTGGGGGTATACTTGTTCCTTATTATTTCATCATCTGTTTAATCAGTTCTCGATTTCTCTTCTTAAATACTTCATTATGAGAAGAAACCATTCCGTACTCACTTGCATCTGGTTGGATAAATTGCTTTGCTTTATTCACAGCATTTCCAGCATCTTGGAATGCACCTGCAATTAAGTGTAGTTTCCCTTCGTGCTTTAAAATATCTCCAGCAGCATATAATCCATCTACTGAAGACTCACTATTTGCATTACCTGCAATATAATAATTATCTATAATCGCAACGTCTAACTCACTATTTTCTAATAATGTAATGTCACGTTCATATCCATGATTAATAATAACTTCATCAATAGGTAAATGAGAAACCTCACCTGTTTCATGATTTGTCAATTCTACATATTCGATCGCTTCATGATTATCACCAGCAATGAGTTTTGTAATCGATGTATTAAAGAAACACTCCGCCGAGCTGTTCAGCAGTTGTTTTACTTGTGCTTCATGACCAGATAATTCTTCTTTTCTATATGTTACATACACTTTTTTCGCAATTGGTTCTAATTCATTTGCCCAATCAACCGCAGAATTTCCTCCGCCGGAAATAATGACCGTCTTACCTTTGAAACGCTTTAAAGATTTCACTGTATAATTTAAATTAGATACTTCAAATCGCTCAGCACCTTCAATTGATAGCTTTTGAGGTTTCAATATACCACTTCCAGTTGCGACGATAACTGTTTTTGAAAAATGTTCTTCGCCATTGCTTGCTTTTAACGTAAAAGTGCCATCTTCGTTACGAATAATCGATTCTACTTTTGTATTTAATACCACTTCTGGCTTAAATGTTAGCCCTTGCTGTACAAGTTGTTCAATTAATTTATCACCTGTAACTGGCAGCAGCCCTCCTACATCCCAAATCATCTTCTCTGGATAAACATGTATTTTTCCACCTAACTGTGGTTGAAATTCTATTATTTTCGTTTTCATCTCTCTGAGTCCACTATAAAAAGCTGAATAAAGCCCTGCAGGTCCTCCGCCTATCACAGTTACATCAAACAATTCTTCTTGATTCATTCGTGTCACTCCTCAGCTACTAGTCATTGATTATCATTCTCAATAAAATATAACCTGTTTCCGCAAAATTTACAATCAAAATTACTATTGACAATACACCTATATAAAATTATATTATTTAAAGAATCAATAGTGATAATCATTATCAATTTGTTAATAATTAGCAAATTGAGATTACATCTTCTTTCATTAATATGGTTAATACTATATTATAAAATCTCATATTCAAGATTTTTAATAAATTATTTTGCATTACCACTACTCTTTCAAAAAGATTACAGTTAAACAAATTATTGTATACACATATCATCTATGTTAAAGGAGAAAGACGATGAAAAAGTTATTTATTTCACTAACAGTTCTTTTCGTTCTTGTTATGAGTGCTTGTAGCAATGGCTCTACAGACAAAAAGAACGATGCAAAAGGTAGTAAATCAGAAACAATTACATACCAATCTGAAAATGGTAAAGTAGAAGTTCCTGCAAATCCAAAACGCGTTGTTGTATTATCATCATTCGCTGGTAACGTAATGTCATTAGATGTAAATCTTGTTGGGGTAGATTCATGGTCTAAACAAAACCCACGTTTTGATAGCAAACTTAAAGATGTTGCTGAAGTATCAGATGAAAATGTTGAAAAAATCGCTGAACTAAATCCAGATTTAATCATCGGTTTATCAAATATTAAAAATGTCGATAAGTTAAAGAAAATCGCTCCTACTGTAACATACACTTACGGAAAAGTTGATTACTTAACACAGCATTTAGAAATTGGTAAGTTATTAAACAAAGAAAAAGAAGCAAAAACTTGGGTTGATGACTTCAAGAAACGTGCACAAGAAGCTGGTAAAGAAATTAAAGCAAAAATCGGTGAAGATGCAACAGTTTCTGTTGTAGAAAACTTCAACAAACAGCTTTATGTATACGGCGAGAACTGGGGCCGCGGAACAGAAATCCTGTACCAAGAAATGAAATTAAAAATGCCTGAAAAAGTAAAAGAAAAAGCATTAAAAGAAGGTTACTACGCATTATCTACTGAGGTATTACCGGAATTTGCTGGTGATTACTTAATCGTAAGTAAAAATAAAGAGACTGATAACTCATTCCAAGAGACAGAATCATATAAAAACATCCCAGCAGTAAAAAATAATCGCGTATATGAAGCAAACATGATGGAATTCTATTTCAATGATCCACTTACATTAGATTTCCAACTAGACTTCTTCAAGAAGAACTTTCTTGGTAAATAATACAAACATGAGGAATTCTTAATTTAAGAATTCCTCTTCCTTTATTCTATGAACAGAAAAGATGTGAAACGAATGACAAAAGATCATGAAAATCCACGTTCTATAGCTTTTACATACAAACTAATTTTAAGCTTAATTGCATTCTTTCTTATTTTTATGGTTGCAATGGTATTAGGTGCTGCAGATACTTCGATAAAAGATGTATGGTTAGCACTCACTTCCTCCGCTAAAGGAGACAAAATATCTATTATTCGAGAAATACGTTTACCACGTGAAGTTGCTGCTATTTTTGTAGGAGCTGGATTAGCCGTTTCTGGAGCGATTATGCAAGGATTAACACGAAATCCACTTGCAGATCCTGGTTTATTAGGGCTATCTGGTGGAGCAAATGCTGCGCTTGCACTGACACTTGCTTTCAATCCTTCCATCAGCTATCTTTACTTAACATTAGCTTGCTTTATCGGTGCGGCAATTGGCGCAATCATGGTATTTGGAATTGGTATGGTGAAAAAAGGCGGCCTTTCTCCTCTTCGAATTGTATTAGCGGGCGCTGCAGTTTCCGCATTTCTACTCGCAATTTCAGAAGGAATCGGCATTTATTTTAAAATTTCACAAGATGTATCACTTTGGACTGCTGGGGGCGTAATTGGAACAACTTGGAGCCAATTAAAAATTATTATTCCAGTCATTTCAATTAGTATCTTTATCGCTATCTTACTAGCAAAAAAATTAACAGTTCTTAGTTTCAGTGAGGAAGTGGCTATTGGACTTGGTCAAAAAATTATTGTTATTAAAACTATTTTATTTATCATTATTATCTTACTTGCAGGTGCATCTGTAGCGCTTGTTGGAAATATGGCATTTATCGGTTTAATGGTACCTCACATGGTACGCCCAATTGTCGGTCCAGATTACCGATTTGTTATACCGATGTCAGCAATTGCTGGAGCTTCCTTTATGCTACTTGCAGATACAATCGGACGTACTATTAACGCTCCGTACGAAACACCAGTTGCGGCAATTGTCGCGATTGTAGGGTTACCATTCTTCCTATTCATTGTACGTAAAGGAGGAAAAACATTCTCATGATGCAATCTATTCTAAGAAAACAACGTCTTATTATACTCGCTTTACTAATACTGACCATCACCACCATTGTAGTTGGAATGGGACTTGGTTCAGCATCTTTATCTTATGATCGACTACTCCCAACATTAATGGGACAAGGGACTTTTAAAGAGGAGTTTGTTTTATACTCTTTAAGACTACCTAGAATTGTGATTACATTATTAGCTGGTATGGCTCTCGCTTTATCAGGGGCTATATTCCAAGGAATTACTCGAAATGATTTAGCTGAACCTGGTATTCTCGGGATCAACTCTGGGGCCGGTGTTGCTGTTGCTATTTTCTTTTTATACTTTCCAATAGATGTAGGTTCATTTCTTTACTTACTACCAGTCGTTGGATTTATCGGGGCTTTTCTGACAGCTGTTCTAATTTACGTATTTTCATTTAGTAAATCAACTGGGCTTCAGCCAATCCGACTAACATTAACCGGTATTGGTTTTTCATTTGCACTATCTGGAATGATGATTGTCCTTATTTCATCCGCTGATCGTATGAAAGTGGACTTTATCGCCAAGTGGATTGCCGGAAACATTTGGGGAGATGACTGGGTCTTCGTTTTAGCAATGCTCCCATGGTTAATCGTATTAATTCCGTTCGTTTTCTATAAAGCAAATCGATTAAACATTCTAGCATTAAACGAGCCAGTCGCAATCGGTGTTGGAATTGAAATTGAAAAAGAACGCAGATACTTATTAGTTGCAGCCGTTGCGCTTGCAGCTGCAGCTGTTTCCGTAACAGGAGGAATTAGCTTTATCGGACTAATGGCTCCTCATATCGCGAAATCTTTAGTAGGTCCAAGACATCAAATTTTCATGCCTATTGCCGTTTTAATCGGCGGATGGCTATTGCTATTAGCAGATACAATTGGCCGAAACATCGTTGAACCTAACGGCATCCCAGCAGGTATTGTCGTTGCTTTAATTGGGGCTCCTTACTTTATGTATTTGTTGCTTAAGAAAGCGTAAAAAACACCCTCAAGATCTTTTCTTGAGGGTGTTTTTGTTTCATTCTACTGCTGCCCATACCCTTCAAACTTCTTCGCCAAATTCTCCATCTCATCTTCTGGCAAAAGCTTCGGTTCTCCGACGCTTTTCGTTTGATAATAAATTTGAGCACAAAACTCAATCTCTTCTGCAACAGTAAACGCCATTTTTATATTATTTGCACCAGCAATTAAACCGTGATTTGCAAGTAGCACAGCACGACGATCAATCATGCCTTCAAAAGCAGCATCCGCTAATTGCTTCGTACCAAATGTTTCATACGGTGCACAGCGAACATTCGGGCCTGCGAAAGCAATTAAATATGAAACAGCAGGAAGCTCCCATCCTAATGACGCAATCGTCTTTGCGTAAGGAGAATGTGTATGCACAAGCGCATTTATATCTTCACGATTTCTATAATAAATAAGATGCATATCTAGTTCGCTTGATGGCTTTCTCTCTCCCTCTACCACTTCACCATCTAAGTTTAATATAACTACATCTTCAGGTTTTGTTTCATAATACTCTAAACCACTTGGACTAATCGCAACAAGACCTTGTTCGCGATTGAAAATACTAATATTACCCCCAGTCCCCTTTGTTAAACCACTAGAGATCATTTTCTTTCCATACGCTACAATTTCTTCTCTTTCTTTTTGTAATAACATATACATCCCCCTAAGTATGAAGCTTATGATGACTGACTTTTATATTTATCTATTTATTGAAATAGCTTTTTTAAATTCTCCGTAAACGGTGCCTTTACAATCCCTTTTTCTGTAATAATCGCTGTTACATTTTCATATGGAGTAACATCAAATGCTGGATTATATACTTTACTTTCTTTCGGAGCTGAATATTGTCCGAAACGATTAATCACTTCAGAAGCATCCCTTTCTTCAATCGGAATTTCTTTTCCTGTCGGTGTTTTTAAGTCGATTGTTGGTGTTGGCGCTGCTACATAAAACGGAATGTTGTAGTATTTAGCTAAAATAGATACGCCTAATGTGCCAATTTTATTTGCTACATCACCGTTTGCTGCCACGCGGTCACATCCAACGATTACAGCATCGATTTTTCCTTGTGACATGACCATAGCTGCCATATTATCCGTAATGACAGTAACATCAATTCCCGCTCGCTGTAGTTCTAATGCTGTTAACGTTGAACCTTGTAACCTAGGACGAGTTTCATCTGAATAGATTTTTAAGTCCCATCCTTTTTCTTTCGCTAAGTACATTGGTGCTGTCGCAGTACCATACTTAGTCGTCGCTAACGCACCAGCATTGCAATGTGTTAATACTCCCATTTCATCATGGAATAATGTTAATGCATGCTCTCCAATTTGACGATTAATTTCTTCATCTTCTCTATGAATCTCTTTTGCCTCTTCTAGTAATCTGTCTTTCAACTGGACGATTGATAAGTGCGCGTTCTCTGTCGCTACCGCTTCCATTCTTTCAAGTGCCCAGAATAAGTTTACTGCCGTTGGCCTTGATGTTGCCAAATATGCACATACCTTTTTGACTTCCTCTATAAAGTCTTCCATCTTACTTTGAATAACTTCCTTTGTTCCTAAATACACACCGTACGCTGCCGAAACACCAATTGCTGGTGCTCCTCGTACTTTCATTACTTGAATGGCATCCCACACACTTTCAGCTGTCTTGAAAGATTCATAGACAACCTCATTCGGTAATAATGTTTGATCTAATAAAACTAAAGCATCATCTTTCCACTGAATGGGTATTAATTGCTCTTCCATCATATTCTCCCCTTACTTCGCGTAGTGCATTGACTGTTCTTTTAACGTTTCTACAAAACGTGTACCCGTTCTATATTGATTCGCTCGTAAAATAAAACTCTTCGCTACTTGAAGACAAATTCGCTCCGCTCTAGCACGTGCTTCCTCATTCTCAATACAAGTAATATCTTTTACTTTCGCTAATCCAACAATACGGCGAATTAATTCCAGACCTGTCACTGCAGCCGTATCCTCTAATACAGATTGTAAATATACTTCGCTAAAGCCTTCTTCCTTCGCCATAATCTCGGTCACATGAATATCCCAAGCATCTAAAAACTTCTTCTTAAATAAATCAATTACCTCTACCATCGTAGTTTGTAACCAATCCATATACGTATCTTTCTCCGCTCCAGGTGGCATCGTTGCATCTGCATTCACCCAAGCAAACATTAAATTCGCCATTACATTCCCAACGTCATATCCCATAGGTCCATAAAAAGCAAACTCAGGATCAATAACCTTTGTAGAATCATCTCTTACAAAAACAGAACCAGTATGTAAATCACCATGAAGTAATGCCTGTGCATTCGTCATAAAAGAAAATTTACGTTTCGCTACTTCCATACGAAGCTCTTTATCACTATAAATATGTTCCCTAATCCATCCCTCATTTAACGGAAATAACTCATTACGCTTATTATGATTGGTAAATGGTTCTGAATATACGAGGTCCTCTGTAATCTCACATAATTCAGGATTTATATAATTCTTCACAAGTTCCTTCTTCTCTTTATGATTCATTACAACATCCGATGTTAATAAAAGTGTATTTACCATAAAAGTAGTTAAATCATCCGCAAGCCTCGGAAATATTTGATGATTTATAAGTGCTGTACGTAATATTGTGTGATCCGATAAATCTTCCATTACGCAACAATTCATCACACTATCAAATAAATACACCTTAGGAACAAGTCCGGGTGCTAACTCATCCTCTAACTGCAAAACATCTGATTCTATACGAATACGGTTTGTCGACAACTTAAACTCATCTGAAATGCGAGCTGTATCCCCAGCTTGCTTTACGATGACTGACATGTTCTCTTTTTCATCCCAAACGCGGAACACATAATTTAAATTGCCATCACCTATTTCTTTACACTGTAACTCCTTTGCATGTTCAAACTTAGACAATTTCTCTTTCACATATGCAATCACATCTTTAGCTTCCATTAAAAAATACTTCGTGAACTTAGACATGGTTTCCCCTCCACACTAATTGTAAGCGTTTTCTAAAAGCTATAAAAAATAATAGGTTGAATTTTTTCATCCTATAAATATGTATTCTTCTTTTTGAAAGATATATCTAGGTTTTATTATATCTTGTTAGCACTTTGAGTCAATGTTTCTAACTATCATCTTAATATACTTCCTAATTATATATTTGAGATGACAAAAATTGTTCAAAAAATTTCCGATTCATTTTATTTTATTTATCACAAAATTCTTTGTAAAATAGAAGTAAGCAGTTCCTTTTCAAAACCACAACTTCTAAGAAATATTTCCTTCCTAAAAAATTAAACTTACACACTATCTCTAACATACACACTAAACTTTTCAAACACTCATCTAAAATTTATAGACTTAAAATTACCTTTCTATTCCCTGATAGCCTTAATTGAGAATAAATATTAATTAAATTGGAATAAAGTTGGTTTATTCGCTTGACAAAATAACCAATTCTATATGATAATTAATATCGAATTAGAATTATTATAGTTAATTAAAAAATATATTTTATGAGCACACTATTTTTTGATGCTCAAACCAACATTTAGGAGGAATTTTAACATGTTATTAATCGGCACAGAAGTAAAACCGTTTAAAGCTAATGCTTACCATAATGGAGAATTTATCCAAGTTACTGACGAAAGTTTAAAAGGAAAATGGAGTGTAGTTTGTTTCTACCCAGCTGACTTCACATTCGTTTGCCCAACTGAACTTGAAGACTTACAAAACCAATATGCAACTCTAAAAGACTTAGGCGTTGAAGTATACTCTGTATCTACAGACACTCACTTCACTCACAAAGCATGGCATGATAGCTCAGAAACTATCGGCAAAATCGAGTACATCATGATCGGTGACCCAACTCGAACAATCACTACAAACTTCAACGTTTTAATGGAAGAAGAAGGTCTTGCTGCTCGTGGTACATTCATCATCGATCCAGACGGCGTTATCCAATCTATGGAAATCAATGCTGACGGTATCGGCCGTGACGCAAGCATTCTTGTTAACAAAATTAAAGCTGCTCAATACGTACGTAACAACCCAGGTGAAGTTTGCCCAGCTAAATGGCAAGAGGGTTCTGCAACACTTAAACCAAGCCTTGACCTTGTAGGCAAAATCTAAGGAGTTCGATCAAAATGATACTAGATGCAGATATAAAAACACAACTATCCCAATACCTTCAGTTAATGGAGAACGATATTTTACTTAAAGTAAGCGCAGGAGACGATAACGTATCTAAAGATATGTTAGCTCTAGTAGACGAATTAGCTACTATGTCATCTAAGATTACAGTAGAAAAAGTTGAATTAGAGAGAACACCAAGCTTTAGCGTAAACCGCCCTGGTGAAGACACTGGTGTCGTATTCGCTGGTATTCCATTAGGACACGAATTTACATCATTAGTGTTAGCTTTACTACAAGTAAGTGGACGCGCTCCAAAAGTTGAACAGAAATTAATCGATCAAATTAAAAACATTCAAGGCGAATATCATTTTGAATCTTATATCAGCCTAAGTTGTCATAACTGTCCTGATGTTGTACAAGCTCTTAACGTAATGAGCGTTCTTAACTCTAGTATTACACATACTATGATTGATGGCGCTGCATTCAAAGAGGAAGTAGAAAGCAAAGACATCATGGCAGTACCAACTGTTTACCTAAACGGCGAATCTTTCGGAAGCGGTCGTATGACACTTGAAGAAATTTTAGCTAAAATGGGTAACGGTCCAGATGCATCAGAGCTTTCTGATAAAGATCCATACGATGTTCTTGTTGTTGGTGGCGGCCCTGCTGGTGCAAGTGCAGCAATTTACGCAGCACGTAAAGGCATCCGCACTGGTATCGTTGCTGAGCGCTTCGGTGGTCAAGTAATGGATACTATGGGCATTGAGAACTTCATCAGCGTAAAAAAGACTGAAGGTCCTAAGCTAGTAGCAAGTCTTGAAGAGCACGTAAAAGAATACGATATCGATGTAATGAATCTACAACGTGCGAAACGTTTAGAGAAAAAAGAACTTATTGAAGTGGAACTTGAAAACGGCGCTATTCTGAAAAGTAAGAGCGTAATCGTTTCAACAGGTGCTCGCTGGCGTAACGTTGGCGTACCGGGTGAAGCTGAGTTCAAAAATAAAGGTGTAGCATACTGCCCACACTGTGACGGTCCATTATTCACTGGAAAAGACGTAGCAGTTATCGGCGGAGGTAACTCTGGTATTGAAGCAGCTATCGACTTAGCAGGTATTGTTAAGCACGTAACTGTTCTTGAATTCATGCCAGAATTAAAAGCTGATGCTGTATTACAAGAGCGTCTTAACAGCTTACCAAACGTAACTGTTCTGAAAAACGTTCAAACGAAAGAAATTACTGGTACTGATAAAGTAAACGGTATTTCTTACATCGATCGTGAAACTGAAGAAGTTCATCACGTTGAATTACAAGGTGTATTCGTACAAATCGGTCTTGTGCCAAACACAGACTGGTTAGGCGAAACAGTTGAACGCGCTCGCGGTGAAATCGTAACAGACAAGCACGGCGCTACAAACGTACCAGGAGTGTTTGCTGCAGGTGACTGTACAAATAATCCGTACAAACAAATCATCATCTCTATGGGTTCAGGTGCAAACGCAGCTTTAGGTGCATTTGATTACTTAATTCGTAACTAATAAAAAAACAGGTGCCTTAGCACCTGTTTTTTTTACCTTAATGTATAAACTAAAAACCTCTCATTCCCATTCTTCTCATAAGCACCTGGCAATCTAACTTCTTTCTTCAGCTCAAACGCAGTCTGATTTTCTAAGAAGAAAATATAGTCCTCAGAAGGATAATATAAAATAATATCCACTTCTCTCCCCGTTTCTTCTACCGAAAGCAAAATGTTATTTACTACATTCATAAACACTTGTACAGAAAATGGATTAAAAAAATAAAACCTATTATCATGCGGATCAATCTCATATTCCTGCGCTAAACAACATTGGAACTGGATTTTCCCCTTACTGTTTCGTGTCTTTCGTGCATAACGATCTCGATTATCCATCGCTTCTTTATAAAACTCTTCATTCATTTCAATTCCAACTGCTGATGCACCACATTTATGATGCATATAAAAGTTTAATCTTCCTTTTCCGCACCCAAAGTCTACAATTCGGTCGCTACTTCGTATTTCATATTGATTCAGTAACTCATCTAATCCGCTATAGGGCGTCGGTTCATAGCGGTGATAATGCATAGACTTGTTAAACCCCTTTTGCTCACCGACTGTTTTTATATGTAAAACTGCATCGTAATATTGTTCGTTCATTCGTTTTCTCCTATTAAAAAATGGTACTTATTATTATACACCATGTACTGGAGATTCATTTTTAATCAAATTAATAGGTACGTGAAATTATATTAACGATTTTCTTAATATATCTATCGTAACTTCAAATATATCAACGATTTTTCAAATATATCGATTTACCGACAATCCACGACAAAAAAACAGGAGCTCTCTAGCCCCTGTCTTCTAACACTTTCAATACAGTTTGTTTCAATATTTCTACTCCATCCATAATACAACTATGATCAAACCTCATATACGGATGGTGTAATCCAGGTTGTAGGTCTGCTCCTAGTCCAAGCATGACAGCTTTTAAATGTGGTCTTTTCACTGTGTAATAATGGAAATCATCGCTTCCTGTCGTATAGAGAGGTCCCGTACATCTCTCTTCCCCATACACTTCGATAATACCTTTACGCATAAAGCGCTCTGCTTCTTCGGAAACCTCTGCTCCTGGTGCAAGATCCATCCATTCATATGAAGTTTTCGACCCCATCGATGCAGCTGATTCTATTACATGCTCAATCTTTTCCTTTAATTCTTCTAATAGTATATTACTCTCTGCTCTTACATCTAAACTGAAATGACCATTTCCCGGAATGATATTTAAATTATCGCCACCAGCTTGGCATCTCGTCATTTTTACTGAATAGGAACTTTGCGGTGGCAACCAAATATTTTTCAAACCGATATTAATCATGGAAATGACATCAATTGCATTCACACCTTGGTGTGGTCTCGCCCCGTGTGCATCCTCCCCATGAATCATCCCCTCTAAAAATCCAGCTGCTCCATGGCGAATAGATGAGGCTGCTTGTTTCAAAGATAGTTCTTCAATCGGTCTTAGATGGACACCAAATAAGAAATCAGCATCATCTACAGCACCTTTCTCCACCATCTTCAAAGCACCATTACCCTTCTCTTCTGCCGGCTGAAAAATAAACCTAACCGTACCACTTTTCCATCTCATATTTTTCAATTGTAAAATAACTCCCATTACAATGGTCATATGAGCATCATGACCACATGAATGGTTCGCTTTAAATTCTCCATCTACTTCTTGCCAAAGTGCATCCATATCAGCACGAATCGCAATAACTGGATTCCCGCCTCCAATCTCAGCAATTACACCTGGACAATCATCAAATGTTCTATATGAAATTCCTTCTTCTTTTAAAAAGTCAGTAATATACGCTGTCGTTTCATATTCTTTCCAACTTACTTCAGGGTTTTCGTGTAAATGCTGAAAAATCTCCGTTAAGCGCTCTTGTAGTTCTAATGTTTTCAACGTTCCAGTCTCCTTCCCAAATTATAAACCATCAGGTTAATTATACTTATGAAAAACAGATGTTTTTATGAACATATTGAATTTTAAGAAAAAAGTCAATTATTTATTTTTAGATACTTCAAAAGCTTACTACGCATCTATATTACAAACTAAACAAACAACTATAACATTCATTATTTTCTGATTTTTATATTGACGCTTACATAAACTTTTAGTTATCATAACCTAATAAACGTCTATTTTACGACAATTCTAAAAATACAAACAAACATACGTAACAAGGAGGAACTTTATGAAAAAAGAAATACCTTTTGGAATAGCGATTATCCCTATTATCATTACCGTTGCAGTTATGATGGTTACAATTGTTGTATTAAAACAAAGCCCTCACGTTCCACTTATTATCGGTACAACCGTTGCTTCTATTGTCGCTTGGCGTTACGGTTACAAATGGAATGATCTTGAAGAAGCAATGTATAAAGGGATTCGTCTTGCATTACCCGCTATCGTCATTATTATTCTTGTTGGCTTAACAATTGGTGCTTGGATTGGCGGTGGAATTGTCGCAACGATGATTTATTACGGTTTAAAACTTTTAACTCCATCACTATTTTTAGTTTCCATTACTGTCATTTGTTCTATCGTTGCATTAGCGATTGGTAGCTCTTGGTATACAATGGGTACAATTGGTGTTGCTGGAATGGGAATTGGCCTAAGTATGGGAATTCCAGCTCCAATGGTTGCTGGTGCCATTATTTCAGGCTCTTATTTTGGCGATAAAATGTCACCGCTTTCAGATACAACTAACTTAGCCGCAGGATTAACAAATACAGATTTATTCGCACACATTCGTCATATGTTATTTACTACAGTTCCCGGTTTAATTATTACTCTTATCGTATACGCGGTCTTAGGAAGAAGCTTCGGCGCTAACAATATTGATGCGAAGAGCATCGATCAAACGTTACAAGTATTGCAACAAAACTTTGTTATCTCACCTTTCCTACTCATTATACCCGTAGCCGTTATGGTATTGGTCGCTAAAAAGGTTCCTGCCATACCAGCCATTCTCGTCGGTATTATTTTAGGATTCTTATCACAAGTCTTTATTCAAGGTGGTTCTGTCTCAGCATCTGTCGGTGCACTCCAAGCTGGATTTGTTATAGACACTGGAAACAAGCTAGTAGACGAACTATTTAACCGCGGTGGCTTAGATTCGATGATGAATACAGTCTCTATGACAATTGTCGCTATGACTTTCGGAGGAGTATTAGAACATACAGGTATTCTTCGCTCAATTGTAAATCAAATTTTAAAGTTAGCGAAATCAGCAAAAGGGCTTATCGCTTCTACTATCGCATCTTGTTTTGCAACAAACCTTACTTGCTCTGAACAATATATTTCAATTGTTGTCCCTTCAAGAATGTACGCAAATGCATACACAGAAAAAGGACTACATTCAAAAAACTTATCCAGAGCATTAGAAGATGGCGGAACATTAACTTCTGTCTTCGTTCCTTGGAATACGTGCGGTGTATTTATTCTCGCTACACTTGGCGTAGGTGCATTTGAATATGCTCCTTATGCTATTTTGAATTTCATCGTACCTATTATCTCAATCATTTATGGTATAACAGGTTTCACAATTGTAAAACTATCAGACATTGAAAAAGCAGAACTGCTAAAGAAACAAAAAGCTCAACTAGAAGCTTAAAAATAGCGGTAAATTCAGTTCATATAGTGCGCGAGGTCGCCCTTGTTGATAGGGCATTTCCTCGCCGCAAATATGAGCATACCCGTAATCAACTAATTTCTTTAACAACCTTTCTGTCGATCTTCGAGTCACTTGTAAGTACTCAGAAAGGTCAGCTGCTGTAAATTTCAATGACGGATGCGATTGACTAAATTGAATAATTTTTGACAAGTTGGCCGGACTAAGCTTCGTTTCCTTCGCTATTTTCATTAGTTCCGGATTATCATTTTTCAAACTTTGTACTCTCTGTTCTTTCGGGAATGGACCAAACAAATCTTTATCACTTGTTAGTATATAAAAACAACGATCTATTGGATTATTCTTTGCAAAACTTTGAGCAATTTTTGCATTTTGCTCCGCTTCTTTCACGGTTTTTCCATAACCAAATCCAATAGCTATCGTTCCTTCTACACTCGCAAACAAGTTATCTATCGCATTTGTTTTAATAATTGATTCGATATCACCACGAGTTGTATACAAAATGCATGTCATTTCATCCACTTGTTTAAATGAACCACGTAGTTCTTTTGAAATGACATCTAGTTTTTCAAGCAAACTCGTTCGTAATTCTAAGGACGAAATAATACAAGTACCAACAGTAGCTGAATAGCTTTTTGCTAACTCAGCTTTTATTTTTGCATCTTTTAGCCCATGTATAATGGATTGTGTTGGATCAATCATACGCTCTGAAGGAACACCCATTTTTTGAAGCTCGTCGTAAACAGCGTGAATACTAGTTAAAGCTAAATGAGCTTCTCCAGATTGATATTTAGCTACATGAAAATCGATAACTCTATTTATTTCATCTTTACTCCACAGCATATTTTCATAATCCAACACTTGCGGACTTTCTTTTATACCGATATCATGGAACACATTTGTAATAAACGAGCGGTCTACTAAATCGATGGAAATGTTATGTGGTTGAATACTTTGATGATACATGATAGAAAGAATGGAAGATGCGACAGTTGTCTCGTCTTGCTGTAAGTATGTACTTGGAATTCGTAATTGTTCTCTTACTTCTTTTGCCATATAATAAGGTAAAGCACCTGAGAAAAAGATGACATCACAAGGCTTTAGACACTTTAATAGTTCAGAAGATTCTGCCGGATGAAGGTAAATATAGGAATCAATTTCTATTCCTTCTAATTTTTGAGCAATAGGAAAAAGGTTATCCATAAACTCCTTTGAACCGACAACTGCAATTTTTATCATCATTTTCTCTAACTCCTTATCATTAATTAACGACTATTTAACGTCAACTATATCAAATGTATAAAACTATTGTAAAACAGGAAGGAGTTTCTATTCAATGAAAATTACAGCTATTCATCTTTACGCAATTCGTTTACCGCTTCGCAGTCCGTTTGTTATTAGTTATGGCTCTTATTCTGATATGCCCTCTATTATCGTCAAAATGGAAACAGATGAAGGTATTATCGGTTACGGTGAAGGCGTTGCTGATGATCACGTCACAGGTGAATCATGGGAAAGTACTTTCCATACTTTAAAACATACGCTAACCCCTGCTCTAATCGGGAAAAATCCAATGAATATCGAAAAAATACACGACATGATGGACAATACAATTTACGGTGTTCCAACAGCGAAAGCCGCAATTGATATTGCTTGTTTTGATATAATGGGCAAAAAACTAAATCAACCTGTATATCAATTAATTGGTGGGCGCTATCATGAAGAATTCCCTGTCACTCACGTTTTAAGTATTGCCGATCCTGAAGATATGGCTGAAGAAGCTGCTTCTATGATTCAAAAAGGTTACCAATCTTTCAAAATGAAAGTTGGTACGAATGTAAAAGAAGATGTGAAACGTATTGAAGCTGTACGAGAACGTGTAGGAAATGACATCGCTATTCGCATTGATGTAAACCAAGGCTGGAAAAATAGCGCGAACACATTAACAGCACTGCGTTCATTAGGACATTTAAACATTGACTGGATTGAACAACCTGTTATCGCGGACGATATTGATGCCATGGCTCATATTCGTTCTAAAACAGATCTCCCGCTTATGATTGATGAAGGACTAAAAAGTTCTCGTGAAATGCGCCAAATTATTAAATTAGAAGCTGCCGATAAAGTGAATATAAAACTAATGAAATGCGGCGGCATATATCCAGCTGTAAAGCTCGCTCATCAAGCTGAAATGGCCGGCATTGAATGCCAAGTGGGATCAATGGTCGAATCCTCTGTTGCCTCTTCCGCAGGATTCCATGTCGCTTTCTCAAAGAAAATCATTACGAGCGTAGAGCTAACAGGACCATTAAAATTCACGAAAGACATTGGAAACTTACATTACGATGTACCATTCATTCGCTTAAACGAAAAGCCGGGACTCGGCATTGAAATAAACGAAGATACACTACAAGAACTAACCGTCTTTCAAGACGTTGTACGCTAAAGGAGGACTATCATATGACGGTTCTATACGAAGGAACATTAAAACAAAATAACGAATCATTTCACGTTACATTACTATCACTAGAGCACATCGAACAAATTTTATCACTACAAAACATTGTAGTTGAAGCACTAGAAGATAAAAGTCGTTTACAACCACTCTCACAAGAAGAATTTCAATACATTCTAAAAGGAAACGGCATGATGATCGGTTCTTTTATCGAAAACGAACTCATCGCATTTCGCGCTCTACTCGTCCCGCCTATCGATGATGAACATTTAGGGCTTGATATTGGTTTGCCAGAAAGTGAACTACACCGCGTCATCTATCAAGAAATCTCAAACGTTCATCCGAACTGCCGAGGAAATGGTATGCAAAAAATATTAGCAAACGTCATCATGGACGAATTGCAAAAAGAAGATAGCAAATATGATTATGTATGCTGCACCGTTGCTCCTTTTAACATCCCGAGTTTGAAGGATAAATTTGCGCAAGGGATGGAGATTGCTGTGTTGAAGGAAAAATATGGTGATAGTCTGCGGTATGTTTTTGTGAAGAAATTGCGCGGAGATAATGAAAGAGATTGGACGGATGTTCAAAGTATTCTAATGAGTGATGCTAGTGGACAGCAGGCTTTGCTTTCGGAGGGGTATCGTGGGTATGAGATGGAGAAAGTTGATGAAGAATTTGTTGTGAAGTTTGGACGATAATCTATATACTCGAAAAGAGGAGATGTCCCTTGTGGCATCTCCTCTTTTCGATTTGTTGAACAATCCTGTAGTAAATGAAATTATATCAACGATTTTTCGAATATATCTATCAAAACTCACAATATATCAACGATTTTTAAAATATATCTATCAAAACTTACAATATATCAACGATTCGACAAGAAATATCGATTTACCGACAAAAATTGATATCCCTTCCTAAACCGTCATCTTCCAACTAGATAAAGCTAACCAGTTCTCCATTTCCTTATAATCAGGCATTATCTTCCCGACAAGACGCCAAAAAGAGCGATCATGATTTAAATGAACCATATGACACATTTCATGAACGACTACATAGTCAATTACTCGCTGTGGTGCCATTGCTAGCTTCCAATTGAATGTTAGTTGTAAATTCGAATCGCAAGTACCTCAAGTACGACTACTATCTGTAATACGAATAGAACGTGGTTTTGTTTTGAAATTACTTTGATGCGCTTTAATACTCTTCTCTACTAAAGATTTACACTGCTTATAGTAAAATCGTTTTAAAGCTTGCTGTATTTTCTCATCCTTTAGCTCTTTTACATAAATATGTAACTTATCCCCTTCAAAAATCGCATTGTCTTGCTCAATGCTTGCATCTTGGGAAATCTGTATCGGATACGTATTCCCTAAATACAAAAAGCCCTCTCCTTGATCATAATCCTTTTCCTGTGGTCCATGCGCTCGCTCCGCCATTTCCTTACGAGTTGTCTGAATCCAATCCCACTTCTCCTCTAGCAACTGGACTAAGTATTCAACAGGTGTCCCTTTCGGAGCCTGCACTTCCACATTTCCATACGAATCTACAAAAAGACGCACGGACTTTTTCTTCTTATAAGTTATATGAAAATTAATTGTCTCACCTAAATATGTATGTACCATTTCATCACCTAGCGTATTATTTTACAAATAAAAAAGAGTAGGATACAAACGTCCTACTCTACCTATTATATCATTTACTGCTTTAACGAACTCATTATCCTCTATACTTTACACCTAATCCCTTAATGAAATTCCTTGCGTATCTATCGCCGCACTCTTTGTAATTTTTATGACCTTTTTTTCTTAATAGAGCGCCTAACTCTCCTTTTGTTACCGTAACGCCTACGCTATCTAATATATCAAGTACATCCTCACTCGTTAAAGATAGTGCGATTTTCATTTTCTTTAGAAGAAGGTTATTGGCACTCTCCTTACTCTGTACAGGTGCAGGCTGCCCTGGTTTCGGATCTTGCTTTCCTCTTTTTAAAGTAATAAATCCATTGAAAAATGCCTCTAACATCATCATATCGCATGTTTTTACGTACTCATCTTCGATTACATCCGCATCTTCAGCTTCATGCTGAGGAGCTCTCTTTATTTTTGTAAGCATATCAACTACGTCTTCTTTCGTTACTTCCATCCCGCCGAGTTTAAAGATTTCCACCATATCTATATCTCTTATATCTAAAGCGTATCGTACTCTTTTTAATATATCGTTGTTGCTCATTGCCATTGGGTTTCCTCCTGAAATGTTGATTATTTATTCAGCAGTTAAAGTTTATCCTATAACGTGCTTTAAATTATCATGTTTAAATCTAACCTTTTAGTTATTGTCCGCTAAATTAATACTTTAACATTTTAAAGATATGTTTTATAGTCTTACCCGAACTTTTCTCTATCATTGTATCTACAGAGCTCTTACGTGTTTTTTATATGCCTTTAAAAAGATTTCTCTCTTAACATTAACTAAAAGAAAAAAACAGTGCTTTGATTTCTCAAATACACTGTTCTTTTCCAGCTCTACGCTTATTTTCAACTCACTCATGTCATACATGATTTAACTGCTTAAAAGTTAAACCGTCTCACTATCCTGAGCAACACCAACACTATCCTCAAACTTATCCAACAAAGCACGCACCTCATTGGTCGATTTCGTACTCATCAATTGATTTCTCAATTCCGCAGCTCCTGGGAAGCCCTTCACATAAATTTTGAAGAAGCGGTGAAGTCCTGTGATTGAGCGTGGCAGTACTTCTGCATATTGATCTTGAAGATCAAGTTGTAGTCTTAAAAGATCTAGATGTTCTTTACTGCTATGCTCTCTTGGCTCTTTTTCAAAAGCAAATGGATTTTTGAAGATGCCTCGTCCGATCATTACGCCATCAATGCCGTATTTTTCAGCAAGTTCCAGTCCCATTTTACGATCAAGGATGTCTCCATTTATTGTTATTAACGTATTTGGTGCGATACGGTCACGTAATTTTTTAATTTCCGGAATTAGTTCCCAATGCGCATCTACTTGGCTCATTTCTTCTCTTGTGCGTAAATGAATAGAAAGGTTCGCAATATCTTGTTTGAAAATGTGCGTTAACCAATCTTCCCACTCGCTTAACTCTTTAAAGCCAAGTCTTGTTTTTACGCTGACAGGTAGTCCGCCCGCTTTTGCTGCTTGGATAAGTTCTGCTGCAACGTCTGGACGTAGAATAAGACCACTACCTTTTCCTCTTGATGCTACATTCGGTACAGGGCAGCCCATATTAATATCAATGCCTTTAAATCCTAACTCTGCCATACCAATACTCATTTGACGGAAATATTCAGGATTATCTCCCCAAATATGTGCCACCATTGGCTGTTCATCTTCTGTAAAAATTAAACGACCACGTACACTTTTCATACCTTCTGGATGACAATAGCTATCTGAGTTTGTGAACTCTGTAAAGAATACATCTGGACGACCAGCCTCACTTACTACGTGACGGAAAACAACGTCTGTCACATCTTCCATTGGTGCAAGTACGAAAAATGGTCGTGGTAATTCACGCCAAAAATTATCTATCATTTCAAATTCAAATCCTCTCACTATGAATACAATTTCAAAATCTCAATTTATAATTTGTGAAAATCAGCAATATTTATTTTAACTAAAATCGCTTATGAATGGTATTTTTGTAAACCAAAAAGCAGATGGTATAGATTTTCCTATATCAACTGCTTTCCTACTTATACTAACTTAAGCCAAGCCACACACTCCACATGAGTCGTATGCGGGAACATATCAACAGGCTGTACTTCCTGTGTTTTATATCCGCCTTCTTCTAGTACTTTTAAGTCACGTGCTAATGTTGCTGGGTTACACGATACGTATACGACGCGGTTTGGCTTCATGTCGATGATTGTGTTTAGTAATGCTTCGTCACAGCCTTTACGCGGTGGATCTACGACCATTGTGTCGGCGATTACGCCTTCTTTGTACCATTTTGGAATGACTACTTCTGCTTCTCCTACGCCAAATTCAGCGTTTGTCATGTTGTTTAGTGCTGCGTTTCGGTTTGCGTCTTCGATTGCTTCTGGGACGATTTCAACGCCGTACACTTTTTTCGCTTTTTGCGCTAGGAATAACGAGATTGATCCGATTCCGCAATAGGCATCGATTACTGTTTCGTTACCATTTAATTTTGCGTATTCTAACGTTTTATCGTATAGCACTTTCGTTTGTTCTGGGTTTACTTGATAGAATGAACGTGCTGAAATCGCAAATTTAATGTCACCGATAAAGTCATAAATATATTCTGATCCGTACAGTACTGTCGTTTTATCTCCGAAAATTACGTTTGTACGCTTCGTATTTACGTTTTGAACGATTGATTTTACTTCTGGGAATTTCGCTGCAATTTCTTCAACGATTGCTTTTTTGTTTGGCAATTCCGCTGTACGCGTAATGAAGACAAGCATAATTTCCCCTGTTACTTGTCCGTAACGAGCCATTACGTGACGAAGTGTTCCTTTGTTACGCTCTTCGTTATACGCAGTGATACCGTGCTTTTCACAAATACGTTTTACTTCTTGAATTAATGTATCGTTTTCTTCTGCCTGAATTAAGCATGATTCCATATTAATGATGTCATGCGTTCCTTGGCGATAGAAACCAGCTACAAGCCCACCTTCACGTTCTCCGATTGGTACTTGTGCTTTATTGCGGTATACCCACGGGTTCTTCATGCCAAGTACAGGATGAACAGGAACATCACCTAGTCCTCCGATACGCTGCATAACGTCACGTACTTGTTTTTCTTTCGCTTGTAATTGTCCTTCATAAGTTAAGTGCTGAAGCTGACAACCGCCGCACTGATTATATACTGGGCATTCAGCATCTTTACGATATGGACTTTCTGTATGAAGCTTCATTAAACGACCAAATGCAAAGTTTTTCTTCACTTTAATAATTTTAATTTGCGCTTCTTCACCTGGTAATCCGTTTTTAACGAAAATAGGATAGCCCTTTACTTTCGCAACACCGGCACCATCATGTGTTAAATCTTCAAATACTACATCTATAAACTCGTTTTTCTCAACTGGTGGCGTCATTTTAGTACTCATTTTCCGACCTCTCTTTTTCATAACACTGCGTTACATTTTATCATACTTATATGGTCTTTTTCTATTGGAAGAAAAAAAGCTATTGACGATACTTCTCTGTTAATGTTACGCTACTACTAATTTAATACGGACGATGTTACCTCATATATACTTGATAATATGGATCGAGAGTTTCTACCCGGCAACCTTAAATTGCTGGACTATGGGGAAAACTAATGAATATTAGCCTATGCGTAAAAAAGGACTCATATTGATTAGCTTTCTCTCATAGATGAAAGTGAATCCATATGGGTCTTTTTTTATTTTTATTTTTCTAAAAGGTCAGACATCTTACGTATGACATAAAACCTCGTTCTTTTATTTTTAGTAATATAACGAACGTTTTATGTACAAACTTTATACGAACTTCTGAAAGGGGCAACTACATGCAATATGTAATGAGCATTATCGGTATTCTTGCCGTGTTAGGTTTATGTTTTGCTTTGTCAAACAACAAAAGTAAAATCAACTTCCGTGCAATTGCAATTATGATTGGTTTCCAAATTTTAATCGGTTGGTTTATGTTTGCTACAAAGATTGGTCAACAAATCATTATTTTCATTAGTAAAGTTTTCAACAAACTAATTAAACTTGGTACGACAGGTGTCGATTTTCTCTTTAATGGAATTCACAGAGATTTTGTCTTTTTCTTAAACGTATTATTAATTATCGTATTTTTCTCAGCACTACTTTCAATCTTTAGTTATTTAGGTGTTTTACCATTCATCGTTCGTGTTGTCGGCGGTGCAATTTCAAAAATTACTGGTTTGCCGCGCGTTGAGTCATTCCACGCAGTAAACTCTGTATTCTTCGGTTCAAGTGAAGCGTTAATCGTCATTAAAAACGATTTACAGCATTTCAATAAAAATCGTATGTTTATCATTTGTTGTTCTGCGATGAGCTCCGTTTCTGCTTCTGTTACAGCATCATACGTAATGATGTTAGATGCAAAATACGTACTAGCAGCTCTTCCGCTAAACTTATTCTCAAGCTTAATCGTTTGTTCGTTATTAACACCAGTTGATACGAAAAAAGAAGATGAAGTGATTCAAAAATTTGATAGAACTCTATTCGGAGACAGCTTTATCGGCGCAATGATTAACGGTGCGCTTGATGGTTTAAAAGTAGCTGGTATCGTTGCCGCATTAATGATCGCCTTTATCGGTGTGATGGAAGTTGTAAACTACGTAATTAGTGCAGCTTCAGGCGCAATGGGACATGCTGTTACTTTACAACAAATCTTCGGTTACGTACTTTCTCCATTCGCATTCTTAATGGGTATTCCAACTCAAGATATTATCCCAGCTGGTGGTATTATGGGTACGAAGATTGTTTTAAACGAGTTTGTAGCAATCCTTGATTTAAAAGACACAGCTACAACATTAGCTCCACGTACAGTTGGAATCGTTACAGTATTCTTAATTAGCTTCGCAAGTATTAGCCAAATTGGTGCAATCGTTGGTACAATCCGTGCCCTTTCTGAAAAACAAGGAAGCGTTGTTTCTAAATTTGGTTGGAAAATGCTATTTGCATCAACACTTGCTTCTATTTTATCTGCAACAATCGCTGGATTGTTTATTTAATAAAAAATCACCTTACTTTAACGAGTAAGGTGATTTTTTTGATTCTTTATGCAATCGAACGGAATTCGACTACTTCCTCGTTACTAATAAGTTTTCCTTCGTGTATGCCTTTTACTGAAATAACCATAACAGATTTATCTTCTCCTTCAAGCTTTCCTAAAGAGAATAAATAGATTAAATTTTCTTTTTGTAACATCCATTGTTTTCCATTTACTCGACCTAATATTCTTTTTTCTGAAGATGGCTTTATTTCTCCAACATACTGACATTCTCCAAAAGAAGTTTTTATTATATTCTTCTCTGTATCAATTACTAGATGCTGGAATAGTTCTAGGTTTCTACTTGAAACAATTTCAATTTCATGGTTACTTTTTTGCTTAAATTGAAGTTTTCCATCACTTGTATTAGATAAACTACTATTCTCAACGGCGTTTCTAAAAAAGTTATATTCTTCTTCTGTAATACCAAAGTTAGGATGATACGGCTTCACCTGTTTATCTATATGCCCTGATATGTAGTTTACGTACCACTCTTTATCATTCTTCACATGATCACTCATCTTTTTAGTAATAACCTCTACTTTTTTACGTGTATCACGATCCATCTCTAGTGTCATAATATCCGCCGTCACTTCCGCATTCATAAGATGCGATGGAATATACTCTTCCACACTATTCGCTTTACTCACTTCACTTTGGCAACCAACTATAAATAGCGATATGAAAAAGATATATATTATTTTTTTATATTTCATTTCTATTCTCCACTCCATACATTATTCTTACTTAGTTTTATAGCGGTTTTTATTATAGTATAAAATCTTTATATTTTAATAAAATCCATATCTGTATGCAAAATTGCATATCAATAAGTCTTCTTCTTACTTTAAAATTAGCTTAAATTACTTTCCAAATTATACAAATAACAAGCTTAAAATGTTATAATTTTCAAAAAACATTGGAGGATATTATGAAAGCCCACGCAATTTTCGATTTCTTACATTTACTAGTCTTAACGCTGAAAAGCTATTATGTATGGGGAATGCCTATCTATGTCTTCATTATTCCTCTTATCTTTGTAGTTGGTTATATCATTATTAATTCTAATAAGAAACAAAAAAATACATCTATTCAAAGTCACTAATCTATTACCTTAATAGCCTCCTAAAAATCATATTCCCCTCATTTTCTTCAAATGATATGATGAACAAGGGTATATCCCCACCACTCTTATAGCGGTGGGGATTTTAATGTCAATATGCAACATACTACACAATAGAAGGTGATTTTCATGAGAAAATACGCAGCAATTGCTTTATGTACGTCTGCCATTCTAGCAGGCTGCAATACTAGCAATGTAAGCCAAGAACCTAAAAAAGAGAAAAAGGTTCAAGAAGTAGCTAAACAAAAAGAGACTGTACAAGAACAAGGTAAAATTTCTTATACTCCCATCACATACGAATCTACAGACACTACTATTCATATGACAGATATAAAAGATAATTTAACTGAAGTACAATATAAAATTTGGCGCACAGCTGATGGCAAGGAAAGTGCTAAATCTTTTTCTTCTAAAGAAAAAGAGAAGCAATTCACACTTCCTTTTGATATAAAGGAATTTGAAGGAAAACGCGGTGAGTTCCAAATTGAAGCAACAGGAATGAAAGAAGATGGGAAAACAATCCCGCTTACGAAATCTACTATTACTTTCGAACAAAAGGTTCCTGTTCTTATGTATCACGCAATTGATGATTATCATGGTCAAGGTATTAAAGACTTATTCGTATCACCAGCTAACTTTGAAGCACAAATGAAACATTTAAAGGACAATGGTTATACGCTGTTAACGTTTGAACGCTGGGGCGATATAAATAAAGTAAATAAGCCGATTTTCGTTACATTTGATGACGGTATGAAAAATAATATGAATGCATTTCGCGTTTTACAAAAGCTAAAAGATGATACTTTTAAACCGGCAGCAACAGAATATATGATTGTTGATAACGTTGATGTAGAAGGAGCATTGTCTACTTCTGAAATAAAAGAAATGGTTGATTCCGGCATTTTCTCGGTGCAATCTCATACTGCAACACATGCAGACTTACCGAAAATTACAAACTATGAGGAAGAGTTAAAAGGTTCAAAAGAAAAACTAGAAAAAATAACAGGTAAGCCTGTTATCGCGATTGCTTATCCATTCGGTCATGTAGATGATAAGGTTGTTACAGAAACGAAGAAGTATTATCAATTTGCGACGACGACAAAGCCTGGGCAATTCATTACGAAGGGTGAACCTGATGAATTGTTAAAGATGAAGCGCGTTCGTATACACCATACAACGACTGTAGAGCAGTTTGCTTCTTCAATTAAGTAAATATAAGGGCTCAATACATTTTGAGCTCTCTTTTTACTTTATATTTATATATATTTTTAGAATTTTCTTGTATTATATATAGTAAGAAATCTTTCAAATTAAAGGAGATTATACATATGTCATTTGAACAAACGTTAGAGAAATATGCTGCTCTTGCAGTTAATGTTGGTGTTAATATTCAACCTGGACAAACTTTATCAATTAGTGCACCTCTTGAAGCTGTACAATTTGTACGCCTCGTTACAGAAAAAGCATATAAATCTGGTGCAAAACACGTATATGTAGATTGGAATGATGAGACGTTAACACGCTTAAAGTTCGATCTAGCTCCTGAAGAAGCTTTCGCTGAATTTCCATCTTGGAAAGCACATGCTCGTGAAGAATTAGCAAAAGAAGGCGCTGCATTTATGTCTATCTATGCAGAAAACCCTGATTTATTAAAAGGTGTAGAAGCATCGCGTATTGCAACAGCTCATAAAGTAGCTGGAGAAGCAATGAAAGTATACCGTGATTACGTACAAGCAGATAAAGTAAGTTGGTGTGTCATTTCTGTTCCTACGAAAGAATGGGCTGCGAAAGTATTCCCTGACGTAGCGCCAGAAGAACAAGAAGCAAAGTTATGGGATGCTATTTTCAAAGCTACTCGTGCTGATTTAGAAAATCCTGTAGAAGCATGGAAAGAACATGATGAAACATTACATACAAAAGTGGATTACTTAAACGAAAAGCATTATAAAGCTCTTCACTATACAGGTCCTGGAACAGATTTAACAATCGAACTTCCAGAAAAACATGTATGGGCTGGTGCTGGTAGCTTAAATGAAAAGAACGTACCATTTATGGCTAATATTCCAACTGAAGAAGTATTTACAATGCCACTTAAAACAGGTGTAAACGGCCAAGTTTCTAGTACAAAACCGTTAGTATTTGCAGGTAATATTATCGATAATTTCACGTTAACATTTGAAAACGGGCGTATCGTAGACTATAAAGCTGAAGCTGGTGAAGAAGCTTTAAAACATTTAGTAGAAACAGATGAAGGTTCTCACTTCTTAGGAGAAGTAGCTTTAGTGCCTCATGACTCACCAATTTCAAACACAAATGTTTTATTCTACAATACACTATTTGACGAAAATGCATCTTGCCACCTTGCAATCGGAAATGCTTATGCATTTAACTTAGTTGGCGGAAAAACAATGTCTAAAGAAGAACTTGCTGAAAACGGCGCAAACGCTAGTATCACACACAACGACTTCATGATTGGATCAGCTGAGCTTGATATTGACGGTATTACTGCTGATGGCAGACATGAGCCTATCTTCCGTAAAGGTAACTGGGCGTTTTAAATTTATTACCATAAAGAAACACATTGGATAATCCAATGTGTTTCTTTATTTATTTGGTTTCAATTCAAATTTTATCGTTCTATTTTCATGCGTAAACTCCGGTCTATATGTAGCGATATACGTATTTTCTTTCGCTACGTCAAATAGCATGATATCTTGAATTTTTTCATCTGGTGCTAACTTTTTACTAATAAAGCTATCAGGGTTATTATATTCTTTAAATCTTGTACCTTTCTTATCGGTAATCTCAAATTCATAAAATGCAAAAGGTATTTCCTTTTTACTATTATTTTCCACTTTGAAAATAACCCCCAAAATCTCTTCTTTCTTTTTATCCTCATCATAATCCGGATATCCTAATTCAACTGAATCGATAGTTACTTGCAAACCATCTACGTCTACTGTCTCCCCTATTTTATACACTTTATCTTGAACATCTTCTTGTTTACTTTCATTACTATCTTTAGTCTCAGTGCAAGCACTTAAACTAAAAGCTATGCCAAAAATTAAAACAATTTGACTCACCTTTTTTAACATACTCTTTCCTCCACATAAGACAATATTTCATATGTATCATAACAAAACGCTTTACTCTTTCTTGTCATATTTTGTCGTATTAATTGCTAACTGCACAAATAGAAAAAAGCTATCTTCTACAAAAGATAGCTTTCATGATGCCGATGAAACCTTAAGCCCAATGACACCCAAAACAATAAAGAGAATACAAAATGCTTGGAATAAGCTAATATGCTCTTTAAAAAAGTACACACTAATGATTGTAATAAGTAACGTTCCAACGCCAGACCAAATGGCATAAGCAATACTTAAATGAATCTTTTTAACGACGATAGCAAACACGCTGAAACAAATTCCATAAAATACGAAAATAAGTACACTTGGAACGAGCTTTGTTAAACCATTTGATAGTTTCATCGCAATTGTTCCAGCCACTTCAAAAATAATTGTAACAAGTAATAATAGCCAATATACCATACTAGAATCTCCTTCTCTGTTACCTTATAGAGATTCTAGTATACTACTTATAGTCCTAATGAAATATATTTAATTTCTAAATATTCCTCGATGCCGAAATGGCCTCCTTCACGGCCGATACCACTTTCTTTAAATCCACCGAATGGTGCTTGTGCAACTGATGGAAGACCATCGTTTAGACCAATAATACCGTACTCTAGCGCTTCACTAATTTGGAATGCTTGGCTAATGTCTTTCGTGAAAATATACGCAGCTAAACCGTATGGTGTATTATTTGCACGTTCAATTACTTCATCAACTGTTTTAAATTTCGCAACTGGTGCCACTGGCCCAAATGTTTCTTCATTCATACAAAGCATCGTATCATTTGCCAACCCAATTACAGTCGGTTGAATGAAATGTCCCTCTAACTCTGCGACCTTTTGACCACCATATAAAACTGTTCCACCTTTTTGAATAGCATCTTCAATATGTTCTTGTACTTTTGAAACTGCATTCTCATCAATAAGTGGCCCGACAGTCGTTCCGTCACCGAAACCGTCTCCTACTTTCAACTGCCCTACTGCCTTTTGGAACTTCTCTACAAATACTTCGTATACTTCTTCTTGAACGAATACTCGGTTTGTACATATACACGTTTGTCCTGCATTACGGAATTTCGAACCAATCACCGCTTCTACTGCTTTATCTAAATCTGCATCATTCATTACGATAAACGGAGCGTGTCCCCCTAACTCAAGCGAAACTTTTTTCATCGTTTGCGCCGCACTAGCCATTAACTCTTTCCCGATTTCCGTTGACCCTGTAAAGGACACTTTTCGAACGCGACCATCTTCCATCCATGTATCAGCAATTGCTTTTGCACTACCTGTTACGATATTGATTACGCCCTTTGGAATATCTGCTTCATGGGCTAATTCAGCTAATTTCAATGCAGTTAATGGCGTTTGACTTGCTGGTTTCACAACGGCTGTACAGCCTGCTGCAAGCGCTGGGGCTACCTTTCTCGTAATCATAGCAGCTGGGAAGTTCCAAGGTGTAATAGCTGCCATAACGCCAACTGGTTGCTTCATAACTAAAATGCGCTTATTCGGATGAGAAGCAGGAATCATTTCACCGTATACGCGTTTCCCCTCTTCTGCATACCATTCAACAAAACTGTTTGCATAATTTACTTCACCAAGCGCTTCTGCAAACGGCTTTCCTTGTTCCTTCGTCATAATCGCTGCGATCTCTTCTTTATTTTCATCAATAAGCGTAAACCACTTTTTTAACTTCGTGGCACGATCTGCTGCCGTTAACTTAGACCACGTTTTAAAAGCTTCATGTGCAGCATCAACAGCTTGCTTTGCCTCTGTTACTCCGCCTTTTGGTACAGTTGCAAATATTTCCTTCGTCGCAGGATTATTTACTTCAATTTGTTCTTGTAGTGTAATCCACTCACCATTTATATACATCGCCTTTTTATCTATACTTACGAAAGTCGCCTTTTTATCCAATGTTTTCTTCCTCCTCTATGAACTTCTTAATTTTCCTAGTAGCAGCAGATTGACTAATTTGCAAAAACTCAGCCACTTTATAACTTGATCCATACGTTTTATACGCTTTAAGAATAATATTTCTCTCTACCTCTTCCAGCATTTTATAAAGGCTTTGCCCCGATTGTTCAACTGCAGCCTCTTGCATAGAGAGTGGCAAATCCTCTACCGTTACAACATCATCGACAGTAATAACAATTCTCTCAATTACATTCTCTATCTCTCTATTGTTTCCTTCCCACGGATATCCGACAAACATTTGTAATGTACCCGGTGCTAGTTTCACATCACGTCCGTACTTTTTATTAAAGTGCTGCAAGTAATGATAAATAAGCGGTAAAATATCTTCTGTTCTTTCCCTAAGCGGGGGAATTGCAATTGGAATGACATTCAGACGATAGTATAAATCTTTCCGAAATGTTCCTTGTTTCACCATCTCGCTTAAATCTCTATTTGTTGCCGCCACAATTCGAACATCTACTTTTTTTAATTCTCTTCCGCCTATAGGACGAAATGTTTTTTCTTGCAATACTTGCAAAAGCTTCGCTTGAATTTCAAGCGGCATTTCACCGATTTCATCTAAAAAAAGAGTTCCTTTATGCGCGGATTCTAATAGTCCCTTTTTCCCTTCACGATTCGCACCTGTAAAAGATCCACCTGAATATCCAAAAAGCTCCGATTCAATTAAATTAGTTGGTAATGCCGCACAATTAATTTCATAGAAACTTTCATGCTTACGGTGACTCACTTCATGTAAATAGCGTACTAATCGACTTTTTCCTACTCCAGTCTCGCCTAAAACGAGAACAGTACTATCCACTACAGATACTTTTTTGATTGTATCGACTATTTTTTGCATAGCTAGACTTTTAAAAATAAGTCCTTCATGCTCATATGTTTCTCTTAATTCTTTTTTATATGTTTTTAGCTGATTATCCATTTCCTCTACCTTTTGACGTAATTGATAGAGTTCAGTAAGGTCGCGAGAATAACTAATCACTCTTCTTAAATTTCCCTCATCATCAAAAACAGGCCTTGTACGAACGTGTAAATACTCTCCTGATTTTGTAGTTTGAACGAGTTCAATTGGCCTCTTTTTTTCAATCACTTCTAATGTCGCTGATGGATAAAAGATTCCATCCTTTTGTAGTTCTTTTACATGCTTACCAACTAACTCTTCTGCAGCTAGTTGGTAGTGCCTTTCACATGTACTATTTACACGTACAACGATCCCTTGCTCATCTGTAACAAAAATTTCGTCAAACGCATATTCAAATACATCTTTTAAATCCATTAACACTCGTTCCTTTTCTGCAACCATCCTAGCCACCCCTAACTTCAAATCCATCGATCCACTTCACTATCTTTATTATAAAGCGAATTTTCTGCATTTAATATAGAGTCAGCTAGAATGTTTGCTATTTATACTTCAGTTTTTAAACGCGAGCGATGTTCGTTTGCTCATAACAAGCTTGCAATGATTCTTCAATTATTGTTAAACCTTCTTCAAGTTGCTCATCTGTAATAACTAAAGGCATTAACACACGGATAACATTTCCATACGTTCCTGCTGATAATAAAAGTAACCCACGCTTATTTGCTTCTGCACATAGATTAGCCGTTAACGTTTTGTCAGGTGCTTTCGTCTTACGATCTTGAACGACCTCAAATGCACACATTGCTCCTAACCCACGCACATCACCGATGCAATGATATTTATTTTTCATCTCTTCGAATCGGTTCATTACGACTTTTCCTAATTCTATCGCTCTATCATTTAATTTCTCATTTTCTATTACATCGAGAACAGCTAATGCAGCTGCACATCCTAATGGACTTCCTGCATACGTTCCACCAAGTTCACCTGGTGCAGATTCATTCATAATTTCTTTACGTCCAATGACACCACTTATCGGTACACCAGCCCCTAATGATTTAGACACTGTAATTAAATCTGGAACGACATCATAGTGATCAATTGCAAAATATTTTCCTGTACGACTAAAGCCTGTTTGTATTTCATCCGCTACAAATAAGATGCCGTTCTCTGAACAAATGCGGCGTACTTCTTGAACAAATTTCTTACTTGGGACGATAAATCCACCTTCCCCTTGAACAGGTTCCATTACAACAGCTGCAATTGTTTCTGGTGCTACTTCCGATATGAAGAAGTTCTTAAACTCTTCAATAATAAAATCATCATACTGCTCTTCCGTTAATCCCTCTGGGCGACGATATTCGTATGGAAATGGCGCTTTATATACTTCTGGAGCAAAGGGACCAAACCCAAATTTATATGGCTTCACTTTACTTGTCATCGTCATTGTCATTAATGTACGACCGTGGAAACCTTTAGAAAATGCGATAATACCAGGTCTCTTCGTATATTTACGAGCGATTTTCACCGCGTTCTCAACTGCTTCTGCACCACTATTTAAAAATAGGACTTGCTTATCGAAACTTCCTGGTGCCAATGCCGCAAGCTTTTCTGCTAATTCAATATATGGCTCATACATCATGACATTAAATCCAGTATGAATGTATTGATCGACTTGTTTATGGAGCGCTTCTTTAACCGTTGGATGACAATGCCCTACGTTAATTGTCCCGATTGCTCCTGCAAAATCAATGTACTGATTGTCATCAACATCTGTTACAAGAGCACCATTTGCAGATTGTACAAACGTTGGGATGCCGTTACTTACTCCTTTTGGTACTATATTTTGACGGCGTTCTAATAAAGATGCCGCTTTCGGTCCTGGAATTTGTTCATTTACTTTAGCAAATTTTTTTGTGTTCATTGCGTACCCCATCCTTTTCTTTACATTGTTTTCTCTTCTTATTGCAAAATATATGCCAACTTTCCTTTCTAGCATTTATCCTATATTCTTTGTATCCAGGCATAAAAAATAAGTCTATAAAGACTCATTAAGAGTCTTTATAGACTTATTTTCCTTACACATTAGACTTTTCTTTCTCCCAGAAAAACTCACCCGATTGAGAAATAAACTCTCCAACAGAATCTAACACTAAATCAGCAAGTGGTTCTAATGTTGGACGGTCTCCCGTACCAGATAGCACCCCAATTGCATAGCAATCACCACCATTTTTAGCTAAATGTAAATCAGTTGGCGTATCTCCAACAACCGCAACCTCACATGATTCTAAATTAAATTTCTCACAAAACACTTCTATAATCTTTTTATCTGGTTTTTGCGCAAGGAATGTATCCGAGGCTATAATATAATCAAAAAAGTTCTCCAACTTATATTGTTTTAAAAATAATTCTGTTGGTGCGAAATCATCCGCCGTGACAACCCCTAATATAAATCCTTTATCTTTTAATGCCTGTAACACTTTCGGTAAATCTGCTGTCATTTTCATATGCGAACGATGCTCATACATAAGGGAAAATAACTTCTCACTTACCCAATGATGCATCTCTTCTTCTCTAGCAGACTCAATATAATTACAAAGCCCCTTCGCTACATCAAGGCTTGTTCCAGCAGCTATTGCACTCCTCGGATTAACAAATGCTCCCTCTACACCAATCTCTTCTAATAAGGTCTGCCCTATTGTACTTGGTAAATGATATAAACTTATACATTCAGCTACAAGTTCTTCAGCTACTTTTATCCAAATTGAATGAAAATCCATTAATGTCCCATCTTTATCAAATAGTATTGCTTTTACCTTCTCCATAGCATCCTACCTCTCGTTTCTTATCTCCTCCAGTGTATCAATAAAATATGGATGTAAAATAAAAGAATTGTAAAAATACCATAAAAATCAAACTAACTCCCAATTTACAATTCATTTTAACAAAGTAAAAAAGGATGCCTTTACAAGGCATCCTCTTGATGTTCAGGAACAAATAGTTCTAAACAATGATATATATTTTCAAATTCCATCGGTGCATCTCCACCATACTCACCATCTAAATTAATCATTAGTTTATCTGGTGAATGTACTTTAATTCGGTTCGCTTGTGTATATAACACTTTTGGATTATTAATATGTTCACCACGTTGTGCTTGTGTTGCTGCTTTAATTAAATCAGCGATAGAACCTTTTTTCAGTACTAATAGGTCAAATAACCCATCGTTAATAGATGCATACGGTGCTACCTTTTCAAATCCACCTACTGAACGAGTATTCGTAATTAAAAACATCGTAATTTCTTCTTGTAGTAACTTTCCATCATACTCAATTTCAACATATGTCGGATGCAATGATGGTAACATCTCGATACCTTTTAGGTAATAAGCAAGTTGTCCTAATACTGTCTTTAACTTACTCGGTACTTCGTATGTTAATTCTGTAATACGACCGCCACCAGCGATGTTAATAAAATATGTATCGTTCGCTCTACCGAGGTCTAATGGCACTGTTTTTCCTTCGCAAATAATATCTGCTGCCTCTTCAATAGAACGAGGTACACCAATCGCACGTGCAAAGTCATTTGTCGTTCCAACTGGAATAATTCCAAATTTCGGGCGGAATTCATGTCCAACTAAACCGTTTACTACTTCATTTAATGTACCGTCGCCACCAGCGGCAATAACAACATCAAACTTACGATCCGCAGCTTGCCTCGCCGCCACAGTAGCGTCTCCAGGACCCGTTGTCGCATGACAAGATGTCTCATAGCCAGCTTGTTCTAATTTTTGTAATACTTCTGGTAAGCTCTTCTTAAATAGCTCACGCCCAGAAGTAGGATTATAAATAATTCTTGCTCGCTTCATCATTTATTAGCACAGGAAATTTCTTTATGCATCGAAAAAGAACATACCGAACTTCTATTCAGTATTCCCATGCCTACCTCCTCTCATCTTGCTATCCTTCTTTTATCCCGCTCAAACAGGCAGTAAGAACCCGATTCGTGTAGTCCATCAAAAGTAAATATTCATTTCAATGGTTTTGTTTTATTTGACCAAAAAATTTATCCCGCTATTTGTGGGCAGTAAATGCCCGATTGGTGTGGGCTAATAATCAGCTTTGGATGAACCTCCCACTGATTAAAGTTTCACTTTATTTCTATCCATTCTTCCATAAAAATTTACATATAACGAATAATAACTATCTATTATTTCATGAGATGAAAAAAAACCTCTATGTTTAGATTTATCATTATTCCCACCTTTTTGCAACTATCATACCATAGTTGCTATACAAACATTTTTCCACTTTTGACAGTTAATCAAACGTTTGTTTAAACGATTTTGTCTCATTTAAACAAACGTTTGATTAACCTAGAAAAACACCCATGTACGGGTGTTTTTCTGCTTAATCTTTAAAAGTCACTACTATTATCGCTTATTAATCTCTTCAAGTAAGATTTTGTTAACAAGCGGTGGATTTGCTTGTCCTTTTGTAGCTTTCATAATTTGACCAACTAAGAACCCAATTGCACGGTCTTTACCGTTTTTAAAGTCTTCGATAGATTGCCCATTATTATCAAGAATTTCTGTTACAACTTTACGAAGTGTACCCTCGTCAGAAATTTGAACAAGACCTTTCGCTTTAACGATTTCTTCTGGGTCTCCACCTTTTTCGATTAATTCATTAAATACTTTCTTCGCAATTTTAGAAGAAATTGTACCTTTTTCAATTAATTGAACCATTTTAGATAAACCAGCAGGCGTTAATGCAACGTCTTTTAATTCTTTTTGTTGTTTGTTTAAGTATGCAAGTACTTCACCCATTAACCAGTTCGATGTTAATTTCGCATCAGCACCGTCTGCAACAGTCGCTTCAAAGAAATCAGACATTTCTTTCGTTAATGTTAATACGTGTGCATCATAAGCTGGTAAGCCAATTTCTGCAACGTAGCGAGCTTTACGCGCATCTGGAAGTTCTGGAATAGAAGCTCGAACTGCTTCTTTCCACTCATCGTCGATGTAAAGTTCAACTAAGTCTGGCTCCGGGAAGTAACGGTAATCGTCAGATCCTTCTTTCACACGCATTAAGATTGTTTTCTTCGTTGCTTCATCATAACGACGTGTTTCTTGTTGGATGATACCACCAGATAACAGTTCTTTTTCTTGGCGCACTTGCTCGTGCTCAAGACCTTTTTGTACGTAAGTGAATGAGTTTAAGTTTTTCAGTTCCGCTTTTGTACCAAACTTCTCTTGTCCAACTGGACGAAGAGAAATGTTCGCATCACAACGCAGAGAACCTTCTTCCATCTTACAATCAGATACACCAGTATATTGAATGATTGATTTTAACTTCTCTAAGTATGCATATGCTTCTTCTGGCGTACGCATATCTGGCTCAGATACGATCTCGATTAAAGGCATACCTTGACGGTTGTAGTCTACTAATGAACCATCAGCTGTATGCGTTGATTTACCAGCATCTTCTTCTAAATGAAGACGTGTAATACCGATACGTTTCTTTTTACCGTCTACTTCGATTTCAATCCAACCATTTTCACCAATTGGCTTATCAAATTGAGAAATTTGGTAAGCTTTCGGATTATCTGGATAGAAATAGTTTTTACGGTCGAACTTCGTTTCCGTTGCGATCTCACAGTTTAATGCCATTGCAGCTTTCATTGCAAAGTTAACTGCTTCTTTATTTAAAGTAGGAAGTACCCCTGGGTATCCTAAGTCAATTACACTTGTTTGTGTATTTGGCTCCGCTCCGAATTCTGTTGGACTCGCAGAGAAAATTTTCGAATTTGTTTTTAACTCAACGTGAACCTCTAAACCAATAATTGTTTCTAAATTCATCTATGCTCGCCTCCTTACAGACTTGCTTTTTTTGTATGATAGTCTGTTGCTTGCTCAAACGCATGTGCAACGCGGTAAATTGTCGCTTCATCGAAGTGTTTACCAATGATTTGTAGACCAAGTGGCATGTTGTTAGCACCGAATCCACATGGAACTGAAATCGCTGGAACACCCGCTAAGTTTACTGGGATTGTTAAAATGTCATTTGCATACATTGTCATTGGGTCGTCAACTTTTTCTCCAACTTTAAATGCCGGAGTTGGTGTTGTTGGTCCAATAATAACATCATAGTTAGCAAATACATTTTCAAAGTCATTTTTAATTAATGTACGTACTTGTTGTGCTTTTTTGTAATATGCATCATAGTAACCAGAGCTAAGGGCAAATGTACCAAGCATAATACGACGTTTAACTTCATCACCGAAACCTTCACTACGTGTGTTTTTGTAAAGATCTAATAAGTTATTTACATTATCAGAACGAACACCGTAACGCACGCCATCAAAGCGTGAAAGGTTAGCAGATGCTTCAGAAGAAGATAATAAGTAATACGTTGCTAGAGCGTATTTAGAGTGCGGAAGAGATACTTCCTCCCAAGTTGCGCCCATACCTTCTAATACTTTTAAAGCAGCTAGTACTGACTCACGAGCTTCTTCGCCAACACCTTCGCCTAAGTATTCTTTCGGTACAGCAATGCGTAAACCTTTAACATCGCCTGTTAAACCAGCTAAATAGTTTCCAACTTCAACATTTGCAGAAGTTGCATCCATGCGGTCAATACCTGAAATAGCTTGTAATAAGTATGCATTGTCTTCTACTGTACGTGTAATCGGTCCGATTTGGTCAAGTGAAGATGCGAATGCTACTAATCCGTAACGAGATACGCGTCCGTAAGTTGGTTTTAAACCTACAACACCGCAATATGCAGCCGGCTGACGGATAGAACCACCCGTATCAGAACCTAGAGAGAATAGTACTTCTCCCGCTGCTACAGCTGCTGCAGAACCACCACTAGATCCGCCCGGAACGTAATCTAAGTTCCATGGGTTTTTCGTAGCGTAGAATCCTGAGTTTTCATTTGAAGAACCCATTGCAAACTCGTCCATGTTTAATTTACCGATTGTAATCGTGTCAGCAGCTTTTAGCTTTTGCACAACTGTCGCATCATAAATTGGATCGAAGTTTGCTAACATTTTACTCGCACAAGTTGTACGAAGGCCGTTAGTTACAATGTTATCTTTTACACCAATCGGCATACCGAATAATAAACCATTATCTTCAGCGCCGATTTTTGCATCTAATTCTTTCGCTTTTGCGCGTGCATTTTCTTCATCTAATGTAAGAAAAGCTTTTACGTTATCTTCAACATCCGCAATACGTTTGTAAGATTCTTCTACTAAATCCGTAACGGAAATTTCTTTGTTGTTTAATTTCTTATGTAACTCTGATACTGAATGATCAAATAATGACATCGAAATTCCCCTCCTCTATTCTAATACTGCTGGAACACGGATTTGATTATCTTTGTGATCCGGTGCATTTTTTAATACTTCTTCGACTGGTAAACCTTTTTCTGGTACATCTTCACGCATAACATTTTTCATAGTTAATACATGAGTTGTTGGTTTTACATCTGTTGTATCTAATTCATTTAACTGTTCTGCAAATGTAACAATTGCATCTAGTTGTTTTTGAAATTTTTCAGCTTCTTGATCAGTAATTGCAAGACGTGCTAAATGTGCTACGTGCTTTACATTCTCAACGGAAATTCTTGACACGGCTAGGCCACCTCCATAATATATCGTTCAATCTACAATACTATTGATGATACCAAATTTTCAGTACTTCAAGCAAGTCAACACACGGCACTTACGCCATTTTTACATAAAAAAAGAAAGGCAAATGCCTTTCTTTACAATTTACTCTTTATCTAACGGTTTATTTTTCGGAAATCTCTCGTTATCTTCTTCATTATCACGAATTGTTTTTTGTAACACAAAACAAGACATCGTTAAAAATAGTGTTCCAATTAAATAGTATCCTTTTACACTAAGCGTTTCATCTAACGTATAAATCCCAATTAGCATACCTGAAAGCGCACAAACAAATGAAGTCCATGCTAAAAATGTGAACGCTTGCGTATTACGTCTTCTCATCGTTCTCCCCCTCGTTAGCTGTATACCCATTATAGATAAGTATATTTACCATGATGGATTTTTATGTAAATTCTAGTTTTATATTTATAAATCTATCATAAAAGAATACTATTTTAAAGGTAGTTTTCTTTTTAATCTGAAAAATCAATTAAAAACATTGACAATTATTTCTATTCTACATAAAATAAAAATAAATATTACGAACCTCGAAATATACGGGAGTGGAATTAATTGTTGCAATATGAACATTTTTTAGACTTACTGCTAGATAACGCCAAGAAACTTTTCTATCCTGAAGAATGGGTAAGCCTAGATTTAACACTTTCTAAAACAGAAGTATTTTGTTTACTTTGGATGGAGCGAAATACAGATATTACAATGACAAAAATTGCTGACCTTCTTGATATACCGATGAGTACAACGACAGGTGTTGTAAATCGCCTCGTAAAAAAGGGATATATTGAAAGGTACCGTGATGAAAACGACCGACGCATTGTATTAATTCGTTTAACAGAAAACGGCGTAATGCTCGTCCAAGAAGTAAAACAAAATGCAGCCCATTACTTTAACCTAGTGACAGAAGCATTATCAGAAGAAGAAAAAGCATTCTTACTACAAATCTTCCAAAAGATCATGAATCACATCGCTACGTCACAGCAAAAAACAGAAGAAAAGGTTTCTACACCTAAAATGAAAAACATTCCGATTGAATAAAACCCTAGTTGGGTTTTTATTCAATATTTTATTTCGATACTCGTAATATTCGACACTCGAAACAAAGGGGATAGAATAATGAGAATTATTTTGTATACAGGTAAAGGCGGCGTAGGAAAAACTAGCATTTCAGCAGCAACAGCGCTTCAAAGCGCAAAACAAGGATTAAAAACATTAGTAATGAGTACAGATCCTGCTCATAGTTTAGGAGATTCATTTGGTATAAAGCTATCTTCTGAGCCATTAGAAATTCGTGAAAATTTGTGGGCACAAGAAATTAATACGATTTATGAGATGGAAAAAGGCTGGGGGAAATTACAGAAATATATTACGCTACTCTTCACTTCCAAAGCAGCTGATGATATTACAACAGAAGAGTTAACGATGTTTCCTGGTATGGAAGATTTAATTAGCTTACTTCGCGTACTCGATTATTATAAACAAAACACATATGATGTTATTATCATTGATTGTGCTCCAACAGGAGAAACATTAGCAATGCTCAGCTTTCCAGACATGCTCAGCTGGTGGATGGAAAAACTCTTTCCTATTAAAAGAAAAGTTTTAAAAGTTGTTCGCCCTGTAGCTCAACCACTTCTTGGTGTTCCTCTTCCAACCGATGATATTATGGACGAATTAACGAATACACTTGAACAGCTCGGAGAAATGAGAGATATTTTATCAAACCGAGAAATAACAAGTATCCGCATCGTTGTAAATCCCGAAAAAATGGTCATTAAAGAAGCTCAGCGTAGCTTTACTTATTTAAATTTATACGATTATAACGTAGATGCCATTATGATTAACCGCGTCATCCCTAACACTGTCACCGATCCTTATTTTCAAGCATGGAAAGATACTCAAAAAAAATATAAAACATTAATTCAAGATAGTTTTCAGCCGCTTCCTATTTACGAAGCTCCAATGTTTGAACAAGAAGTTGTTGGTTTACCTATGTTAGAGCGTGTAGGAGATGCTTTATTTAAAACTGATCATTGTCCTACTGAAGTGAAATTTAACGGCCGCACACAATATGTAAAAAAAGATGGCGATGATTATATTTTCATTCTTTCTATTCCCTTCTCAAATAAAAGTGAACTTTCATTAAATCAAAAAGGTGATGAACTTATTATTCGAGCCGGTTCTGTTAAACGGAACATCACGTTACCCAAAACATTAACACACCTTTCTATTCAAGGAGCAAAATTTGAAGAAGATGTACTAAATATTCGCTTTGGAGGTGTAGTACATGCATGAGGAATTACTACGAAGGGTAATTCTTACAAAAGTAAAAGTCGGGATGCATATATTAGAAGAGCTACCTAATCCAATCCAGCAATCAGCTAAGCAAATATTAAATATTTTACAAGAGGAACTAGCTGCTTATCCGAAAGAACGAGAGCATCATGATGTTAATTTAAAAAATATCATAATTGAATAACTATCTCTGTATAGAGGGCCTTTTTTAGGCTTTCTATACTTTATTGGAGTGATGTAAGTTGATGAAAAAGCATTCCACTACTATACTCTGGATCATTCCCTTATTATTTTTCATTCATAACCTTGAAGAAGCTTTCCAAATGCCACAATATCTTGCTAATCAATTTTCAATCCGTATTATAACTAGCCAACAATTCTTCATTGCCATTTCCATATTAACAATCTTTGTATTACTTATCGTCTTTCTATATCAACTTAACTTCTTGTCTTCTATATGCTGGATTATTTTTATACAAGGGGCCATCTTCTTTAACTCTGTTCAACATATTATTTTGTTTTTCATTTATCGCTCCTATAACCCCGGCGTAATATCAGCATTTTTCATTACTCTCTTTTCTATTTTCTTTTTTTTATCAAAAAAACACTTAATTCATCAAAAGCAATTCGTAATTACACTCCTTTTCAGCTTATTTTCTTATCCCATTATAATTTGGATTACCTTACTGTTCGCTATCTACTTTCATTCATAAAAAAAGACCAGGAAAACTCCTGGTCCATTACTCTACTTAACAAACATTGGATTCTACGTTATACAAAATTGGAAGGTACAGAATTAGGGTTCGTTTGTTAAGTAGATTATATGTTGAACGAACTAACAGCGGAGGGGTTCCTTCTGTTAGTCCATTAAACCCAATCATTATTTTACGATTTTTTCAAGCTCCTCAAGTGAAAGGTCAACTGAAATTGAACCATCATTTGTTTCTTTCTTAATTGCATCTGTTACTTCTTTTGAATGATATAATTCAATTACTTTTTTCAGTGTTGGATCATCTTTATCTTTCGTACGAGCTGCGAAAATATTAATATAAGGCTTCGCATTTTCATTCTTTGGATCTTCTAAGAAAATAGGATCCTTCGCTGGATCTAATCCAGCTTGACCAGCAACACCGTTATTAATAACTGAAGCTGCTACATCTTTTAATACACGAGGTGTTTGCTGTGCGATAACCGGCGTGATTTTTAATTTCTTCGGATTTTCAGCAATGCCGCTTGGATCTCCAAATAAGCCAAAATCTTTTTTAAGCTTTAATAATCCAGCTGCATCAAGAAGTTTTAATGCACGTGCTTGGTTCGTTGGATCGTTTGGAATTGCAATTTCTGAACCATCTGGGATTTCATTTGCTTTCTTATATTTTTCAGAGTATAAACCCATTGGTGCAATTTGCGTTGTACCAACAGCTGTAATATCTAACTTATGCTCTTTTTTAAATTGCTCTAAGAAAGCAATATGCTGGAATGAGTTTAATTGAATATCTCCATCAGCTAACGCTTTATTTGGCGTTGTGTAATCAGAGAACTCAATCAGTTTAACTTTAATCCCTTCTTTTTCAGCTTTTTTCTTCAAAATTTCCCAAGCGTCTCCATCCGTTCCAGTTACACCGACGCGAACTACTTTTTCTTTCGCTCCTGCACCCGTGTCTCCACTTGAGCAGCCGCTTAATGCTGAGACTCCTACAATCGCTGATAATGCAAATGCTAAAATTTTCTTCATTTTCTTTTCCTCTCTTCCTTTTTATGATCTGCGTAACAAGACTTTCGCAAAGTAGTTTCCTAAATTTTGAGCTATCTGTACGAGAATGATAAGTAACACGACCGTTACGAACATAACCGATGTATCAAAACGTTGATAACCATATGTCATTGCCAAGTCACCAAGACCGCCACCACCGACAAGCCCAGCAACTGCAGAAAATTCAATTAAACCAACTGTCATAAACGTGACACCTAAGATTAATGGTGCTAACGCTTCTGGTACAAGGATTTCAAAAACGATTCTAATTGGCGAGGCGCCCATTGCTTGCGCTGCTTCAATTACTCCTTTCGGAACGGAAACAAGATTTGTTTCAACCATTCTAGCAATACCAATTGATGCGACTAACGTCATCGGGAAAATTGCCGCTGCTGTTCCAATCGTCGTTCCAATAACGCTTCTTGTTAGTGGGCTTAAAGCTACTAAAAAGATAATGAATGGTACCGGACGAATTGTATTAATTATGATGTTAAGAATAGAAAAGACCCATTTATTTTCTAAAAAGTTTCCTTTTCTCGTTACATATAAAAGTAAACCTAGAGGTATACCCAGAATTGTAGCGAATATAAGTGTTACAATTACCATTAAGAGGGTATCTCCCGTCGCATCTAGTATGCGCGGCCAAAATATACTCCAATCAACTCGCATGAGCTTCTACCTCCTTCAGCTGCACTTGCAGTCTTAGATGTTGTAATGCTTTTTGAATTTCCCTCTGCTCACCTTGCAATTCTACAAGCAGATTTCCAAATAGCACATTTTGAAGTTCAATAATATTTCCGTACAGTACATTTACATCAACGTTATAGTTTTTTGCGATATATGATAGTACCGGCTGTCCTGTCTCCTCACCAGTAAATGTTAGACGATGAATTTGACCACCATTTTGAATTTTCGCTAGAACACTTTCTGGTAAATGATCATTAATAACAGAACGTACAAAGTTTTGAGTCGTCTTTGTTTTTGGTTGCGTGAAAACATCAAACAGTTTTCCTTCTTCAATAACTTTTCCCTTCTCCATTACAGCTACACGGTGACAAATTTCTTTCACAACATGCATTTCATGTGTAATAAGAAGAATTGTTAAATTGTATTCTCGATTTACTTTCTTTAATAAGTTTAGAATTTCTGTCGTCGTTTCTGGATCTAAGGCTGATGTTGCCTCATCACATATAAGAATATCTGGCGATGTCGCAAGTGCTCTAGCAATACCAACACGCTGCTTTTGTCCCCCTGATAGCTGTTCTGGATAATAGTTTGCTTTATCTTCTAACCCTACAAACCTCAGCAGTTCATTCACTCGTTCCTTTATCTCGTTCTTTGGCAATTTCGCTAACTTTAATGGATAAGCAATATTCCCAAACACTGTTCTTGAATTAAATAAATTAAAGCTTTGAAAAATCATTCCGATTCTTTGTCTTAGTTTGCGTAATTCTTTCGTCGATAATGATGTAATATCTTTATCATCTATTGAAATCGTTCCTGCCGTCGGTCTCTCTAACATATTTACTAAGCGTAATAATGTACTCTTTCCAGCTCCACTAAAACCGATAATGCCAAAAATTTCGCCTTTCTCAACTGATAATGTTACATCCTCCACCGCATGAACAGATTGCCCAGCTGATTCATACACTTTACTTACATTGTTAAAAGAAATCATTTTTCCCCCTCCTATATGCTGTAAAAACTTAAAGTAGAGCTTTCGAGGTAAAATAAAAAGTGCCCTCCTTCTTATCAACCATAAAGATAAGAAGGAGAGCACTTATATGTACTCGTTCACATCTTCTCATCTTCCAAGCCTTTATATGGCTTGCTGGAGTTAGCACGGTATTAAAAAACCCGTTGCTGAGGTATCGTAGGGCCAGTCCCTCCACCTCTCTGGATAAGAATGTATCGATTTAATTGTCGTTTAATTAATTCTCATTATAGAACTCAGAATAATAAGAGTCAATACATTTTTTAGAAAAATATTAATTATTCCTTTATTAAAATTTTCAGATGAATATTCATCTGAAAAATAGTAACTTTCAAGGTTATTTAAAATTCTTCTTCCTCATATTTTTAAACAGGAGAATCCTCTCTACAAATTGAATAAATTTATTTGAATATGAAACTCGGAGGAAGATAAATATATGAAAACAGCTCTTTTACTCGTCGATATTCAAAACGATTATTTTCCAAATGGAAAGATGGAATTGCGTAATCCAGTAGAAGCAAGCGAATATACTAATCAGTTATTACAACACTTTAGAACAAACAGCGAACCTATTTTTCATATCCAACACATAGCTATAAAAGATGACGCTACTTTTTTCCTACCTAATACAGAAGGTGTACATATTCATGAAAGCGTACGTCCACTTAGAGAAGAAACAGTTATAGTCAAACATTATCCAAATAGCTTCCGAGAAACTAATCTTCTAGAGCAATTAAAACGTTTAAATATTGAACATGTCGTTGTATGCGGGATGATGACTCATATGTGTATCGATGCAACAGTAAGGGCTGCATTCGATTTTGGCTTTCAATGTACCGTTATACATGACGCTTGTGCTACAAAAGACCTTTCTTTTAAGAACGCTACTATACCAGCTGTTTATATTCACAATACAATTTTAGCTAGTTTAAATGGCGTATATGCAAATGTAATAAGCACGCAAGAATTTTTAGCTACATAAAAAAACACTCCTTTCAGTGAGCAAAACTGAAAGGAGTGTTCCTTGTCGAACCATAGATTTTCTTTCAAATTGTATTATACAGGAAATTCTCAAAATGAATACTAAAAAATATGACTAATAAGTCAACTTTTCTCATCATTTTATTTCTGTTCACATGTTTATCACGCTATTAATAGGTTTTAGCTCATTCCCTTCGAACGACGGTAATATATAGGATTTCAATTTTAAAAGGAGCTCTTCACATTCTGTGAAGAGCTCCTCTACTATTTCTTATAAAGTTTCAGAAGTAGTTTTTGCTTGCATGTGAAGTGCTAAGTAATCAGGTCCACCAGCTTTAGAGTCTGTACCAGACATGTTAAAGCCACCGAATGGTTGGTAACCTACGATTGCACCAGTACATCCACGGTTGAAGTATAAGTTACCAACGTGGAAGTCTTCGCGTGCTTTTTCAATATGGTCACGGTTGTTAGTAATAACAGCACCTGTTAAACCGTATTCCGTATTGTTTGCAATTGCAAGTGCATGATCGAAGTCTTTCGCTTTACAGAATGCTACTACTGGTCCGAAGATTTCTTCTTTCATTAAGCGAGCATCTTCTGCAACGTCAGCAACGATTGTTGGTTGGATGAACCAGCCTTTAGAATCGTCTCCTTCGCCACCTGCTAAGATTCTACCTTCTTCTTTACCAATTGCAACATAGCTCATTACTTTATCAAATGCAGCTTGGTCATTAACAGGACCCATGTTTGTACCTAATACTGCTGGGTTAGCAACTGTTAATTCTTTCGTTAATTCAACAGCACGATTTAATACGTGATCGTATACATCTTCATGGATTACTGCACGAGAACATGCAGAACATTTTTGTCCTGAGAATCCGAATGCTGATGCAACGATAGACTTAGCTGCTAATTCAAGATCTGCTTCTTTATCAACAACGATTGTATCTTTACCGCCCATTTCAGCGATAACACGTTTTAACCAAATTTGTCCTGGGTTTACTTTCGCTGCACGCTCATAGATACGGATACCTACATCACGAGATCCCGTGAAGCTTACGAAACGTGTACGAGGATGATCTACTAAGTAGTCACCAACTTCAGAACCGTTACCTGGAACGAAGTTTACTACGCCAGCTGGTAAGCCAGCTTCTTCTAATACTTCCATAAATTTCGCTGCTACTACAGGAGTTGTACTAGCTGGTTTTAGTAATACTGTGTTACCAGAAACTAAAGCAGCTGTTGTCATACCTGCCATAATTGCGAATGGGAAGTTCCAAGGAGAAATGATAACACCTACTCCTAATGGAATGTAAGAGAAACGATTATATTCAATTGGACGGCTTTCTACTGGAATACCGTCTTTTAATTTTAACATTTGACGACCATAATATTCCATAAAGTCGATTGCTTCTGCTGTATCAGCATCTGCCTCATTCCATGGCTTACCTGCTTCTTTTACAAGAATAGCAGAGAATTCATGTTTTCTGCGACGAACGATTGCTGCAGCACGGAATAAAATGTCTGCACGCATTTCTGGCTTTGATTTTCTCCAAGTTTGGAATGTTTCATCCGCTACTTGCATTGCTTTTTCAGCTAACTCACGGCTTGCTTTTGAAACACGACCAACAAGTTCCTCTTTATTTGCAGGGTTTACAGAAACAATTTTGTCTTCTGTAGTGATTTTTTCTCCCCCAATAATTAATGGATAGTCTTGTCCAAGATAAGATTCTACTTTCTTTAAACCTTCTTCAAACGCTAATTTGTTAGCCTCCACTGAAAAATCTGTAAATGGCTCATGTTTGTATGCTACTACCATTTTTTTTAGCCTCCCCTTAGAAAAACGTTTACATTTTACAACATTATTCTACACGATAATTTAGATTTATTCAAATATTCCTAGACTTATATTTTAAAAATTAATAAATTTTTAAAATATAATAAAAAAAGAGATTCATACATGCGTATGAATCTACAAAATATGAGTATATTCCAAAACATTTTTCCCGATCAATAATATAGTAACTAATAAAAATAAAGTTCTTACATATCCAACACCTTTTTGAACCGCAAACTTCGATCCAAAATAAGCACCTAAGATCATTGATAATCCCATGATAATACCGTATTCAAAATGAATTATGTCTAAAAATAAAAAAGTAATTAAAGATACAATATTACTAACAAAGTTCAAAAGTTTTCCAGATGCTGCCGCTTGAATAAAATCCAAGCCAATTAATAAAAATGCAAAAATTAAAAACGACCCTGTCCCTGGTCCAAAAAATCCATCATAAAATCCTATCATTAAAATAGCAAAGAAAAATATTAATGTTTTTCTTTGCGTCATCTTCTTATAGGTAGACACACTTCCCCAATTCTTTTTTGCAATAATATAAATAGCAATAAATACCAACATTACAAGTACTAATGGGCGTAAAATATCCGATGGAATAAATTTTACTACTAAAGCGCCTGCAACAGCTCCAACAATAGTTAACGGGATTAACTTTCCTACAATTTTAAAATCAACTTTTCCTGATCGAATGAAATACATCGCACTCGTAAACGTCCCCATCGTTGCCGCTAATTTATTCGTTGCAATTGCCGAAGCTGGCGATAAGCCAACAAACATAAGCGCCGGAAGCGAAATTAACCCTCCTCCTCCAACAACCGAATCAATAAAAGCTGCTAAAAAACCGAATGCAATTAATAAAATAATGACTTGAAAACTTAATTCTTCCATGAGCTTTACCCCTTACCCCTATTATTTACAACATTTTAAATTATAACAAAATTGCATAAGAAAAAAAGCTGTTCCTTAGAGGAACAGCCTTCATATTTAATCTAAAATTTTCACAAGTGGTTCATCTTGTTTTGCTTCACGTATAATAATGGCTTCTGGGCGTTCTACAGATTTAATTGTTACTTGTACTTTCATATAATTCGGGAAGTATTCCATAACAAGCCCTGCCACATATTGTGTAAAACCAACTATTTCAGCTTTTCCATTAAATTGGACAGGAATATCAAGCTTCATTTCTCTTAATTCATCATCTCTATACATACCCGTACCAATAACAGCTGTATAGTCGCCTTGGAAATAATCGCTTAGTTTTGCCTTAAAGTTGGATACTCTTGCAAGATCTTCACGTTTATTATCTGTTTTCGCTTGCTCTGATGGGAACAAATAATATTTTTCATTAATTTGTTTCCAATCTTCAACCGTTTCACTACCTTTTTCAACATTTGCATAAGAAACAAAATTACCTGGCACAAGTGACGCCTTCGGAGCCTGACGATAAATTGCAAATGTGATCGGAAGGTTTTTTGTTTCAGGATCTTTTTGATGCATAAACTTCAAGACTTCTTGCGCCATTTTTTTCCCTTCAGCTAACATTTTTTCATTCGAGATTGTAGCTTCACGCGGGTAACCATGTTCTTCATTATAATAATGCACTGAATTCATTGCTAATCCAACTACAATGCCGCTACGCTCATCTTTGTCGCCGTTTTTCACATAATAATCATGCTCTAAAATATTGGAAATATATATTGGATTTTTTTTGTTTTTTTCTTCTAGTATTTCGGATCCTTCACCTAAAGCTGGATTTAATCCTATGTTTGGAAATTTAACTGCATCTTTTTTTAATGTATCTTCTAGTTCTTTCTGTTCAGCATTTGTACGCTTTCTTTTAACAAGCATTTGTACATATTGAGCCTCTAGAGTATCTCCGCCTTTAAAGAAATGATCTTTCGTACTAAATGATTCCTTCGCAATACGCATTAATCCTGTTTCAAATTCATCTATATCAAGACGATTATTTACTCCTTGCACGACTAAACCACGTGCCTTTCCACCATAAAATGGAATAGTCGTCTTATAATATTCATCCGACATAGCGTATTTTGGGACAACTGATTGTTCTTTTGCTTTCCCCGATTTCTCAGACACTTTTTCATCTTTGTCGGCACCTGCACTACACCCACTTACAAGTAGGCCAAGGCTTAATACCGCTAATGCTATTTTTTTCATGGTAAGTTTGCACCTCTTACTTATTTAGCTCTTGTAAGAACCTCTCTTCATTCCAAACCTCAACATTATGTTTCTCCGCTTGTGCTAATTTCGAACCAGCCGATTCACCTGCAACAACCAAATCTGTACTCTTACTAACACTTCCTGTTACTTTTCCACCTAATGCCTCAATCTTCTTCTTCGCTTCACTTCGTCCCATAACTTCTAGCTTACCTGTTAAAACAACCGTTTTTCCTGCGAAGTAAGATTCAACATTTTGTAAATCTGCAATTTTTATACCTTTGTATGTCATATTCACGCCATACTCTTTAAACTGCTGTAATAACTCTAATACATCTTCATTATCAAAATATGTCACAACAGATTGAGCCATTTTTTCGCCAATTTCATTAATTGCTTTTAGTTCTTCTTCTGTTGCTTTTACAAGCTCATCCATCGTTTCAAAGTGCTCTGCAAATGTACGTGCTGCTTTCGCTCCAACGTGTCGAATTCCAAGACCAAATAATAATCGCTCTAACGAGTTTTCTTTAGAATTTTCAATTGCTTGTATTAAGTTTGTTGCTGATTTTTCACCAAAACGTTCTAACTGTAATAACTGCTCTTTCGTTAATGCATATAAATCAGCAAATGTACGAATATAATCTGCATCAAAAAGTTGTGTAATGACACGTTCTCCAAGCCCATCAATATTCATTGCATTTCTTGAAACGAAATGAATTAATCCTTCGCGAATTTGAGCTGGACAAGTTGGATTTATACATCGAAGTGCTACTTCTTCTTCTAAACGAACAAGTTCACTCTCACATGCTGGGCAATGCGTTGGCATGCGGTATTCTTCTTCTTCACCAGTACGCTTATCAAAAATAACGTTCACAACTTCAGGAATAATATCTCCAGCCTTCTTCACAACAACGTAGTCACCAATTCGAATGTCTTTTTCACGAATTAAATCTTCGTTATGTAAAGAAGCACGACGAACGATCGTACCAGCAACTCTCACTGGCTCTAGCTCTGCAGTCGGTGTTACAACCCCTGTTCGGCCAACACTTAATTCAATGCCTGTTAATCTCGTTACAACTTCTTCAGCCGGGAATTTATAAGCAATCGCCCATCTTGGACTCTTCGCTGTAGTTCCTAGACTTTCTTGAAGAGCAACATCATCTACTTTTATAACGATTCCATCAATCTCATAATCAAGATGCGGACGTTTTTCTTGCCATTCTTCTACATAAGCTATAACCTCTTCGATTGTTTCACATGTACGGCGATTTGGATTTGTCTTAAATCCGAGTTCACCTAGGAAATCAAGCGATTCACTGTGCGATGGAATTGTTTTTTCTTCTACATTCGCAAGACCGTACACAAACATAGATAAGTTACGCTTCGCTGCAATTTTCGGATCAAGTTGACGTATTGAGCCTGCTGCCGCATTACGCGGATTCGCAAATACATCTTCTCCATTTTGCTCTTTTTCTTCATTTAGTTTAACAAATGAACGCTTCGGCATATAAGCTTCGCCTCGTGCTTCTAACGTTACTTCTTCATTTAAACGAAGTGGGATAGCTTTAATCGTTTTTAAATTTTGAGTAATATCTTCACCCGTTACACCATCACCACGTGTCGCCCCTTGAATGAAGCGTCCTTTTTCATAATGAAGCGAAACGGCAAGCCCGTCAATTTTTAATTCACATATATATCTTACATTCGCATCATCAATTCCTTGACGTACTCTTCTGTCGAAATCACGTAAATCTCCTTCGTTAAATGCATTTCCTAAACTTAACATTGGTGACTTATGTGTTACTTTTTCGAATATATCAAGAATAGTTCCCCCAACGCGAACGGAGGGAGAATCCTCACTCATAAACTCTGGGTTCTCTGCTTCTAATTTTATAAGCTCCTGCATATTACGGTCATATTCCGCATCAGAAACAGAAGGATTGTCTAATACGTGATATTGATAATTAAATGTATTTAACAAATCACGCAGTTCTTCTATACGTTTTTTTGCTATCTCTTTTGACATATCCTCATTCCTTTCTATTGTTTCGTCACAGGTGCAAATTTTGCTAACAAACGTTTAACACCAATCGGGCTTGGGAAGGCAATATCTAATTCTTTTGCATCACCTTCACCTTTTACACTTACAACTGTACCGATTCCCCATTTTTGGTGGGAAGCTTTATCGCCTACTGCCCAGCCAATTTGCTCACCGCCTGTCGTCTTAGCTGCAGGACGCGCGAAAGCTGAACGAGAGCGTGTTGTGGTTGTCGTTGTCATTTTACTGCTACTTGCTGTTCTGCCTTTTGCACCAAACGAATTTTCACGCTTCGGCGCTGTTTCATTTAATGATTCCACTAGTTCTGTCGGGATTTCTGTAATGAAGCGAGACGCAGCGTTCATACTTGTTCTACCAAATAAAGTACGCATTTGCGCATTAGATAAATATAGCTCTTCTTCTGCACGAGTAATACCTACATAAGCAAGACGACGTTCTTCTTGCATTTCATCCTCTTCCATAAGAGAACGAGTATGAGGGAATATCCCTTCCTCTAAACCAACAATAAAGACAACCGGGAACTCTAATCCTTTCGCTGAGTGCATCGTCATTAAGATAACTTCTTCACCAGCAGTTGGGTCTTCATCTACACGATCAATATCAGCAACAAGTGCTAAATCTGTTAAGAATGCAACAAGACTCTTATCTTCGCTTTGAGATTCAAATGTTTGCGTAACAGATAAGAACTCGTCTAAGTTTTCTAAACGACCTTCCGCTTCTAAAGAACGCTCATTTTTCAACATATCGCGATAGCCTGTTTTTTCAATAACTTCTTCTACTAATTCTGTAACAGATAAATACTCTTGCATATTTACCCAGTTGTGTAATAAACTTGCGAATTCTTTTACTGCCTTTGTAATTTTTGCACTTACTCCAACATGCTCAATCTCATCAAATACAGCAGTTAATGAAATTCCGTTTTGCACACCATAATTAATAATTTTATCAATAGAAGTCGCACCAATACCACGCTTTGGCATGTTAATAATACGTGCAAAACTAATTTCATCATCTGGATTACCGATTAAACGTAAGTACGCCAAAATATCTTTAATCTCTTTACGGTCGTAGAACTTCGTACCCCCGACAATTTTGTACGGGATGTTAGATTTAAGGAAAATCTCCTCGACCATACGAGACTGAGCATTCGTACGATATAGTACTGCAAAATCAGTGTATTTTCGTTTCCCCATTTGAAGATCGTCACGAATTTTTTTCGCAACAAAATACGCTTCGTCCTTTTCAGTTGCAGCACGATAATACGAAATTTTGCTCCCAACTTGATTGTCCGTCCATAATTTCTTCGGTTTACGATTCGTATTTTTTTCAATAACAGCATTCGCTGCATTTAAAATATTTTGTGACGAACGATAGTTTTGTTCTAACAAAATTACTTGTGCATTCTCATAATCTTTTTCGAATGACAAAATGTTAGAAATATCTGCACCACGCCAGCGATAAATAGACTGGTCAGAGTCACCTACAACGCAAAGATTTTTAAAACGCGCTGCCAAATGTTTAACAAGAAGATATTGCGCTTTATTCGTATCTTGATACTCATCAACGTGAATATATTGGAACTTACGCTGATAAAACTCCAATACTTCTGGAACACGTTCAAATAGCTGAATCGTCGTCATAATTAAATCATCAAAGTCTAATGAATTATTTTTCAAAAGACGTTTTTGATACTCTGTGTATACATCGCTCGTTAATTTTTCATATGGATCAGCCATTGTAATTTTTTTTGCATATTTATCCGCAGATAACAGTTCATTTTTCGCATTACTAATACCCGCTAAAATAGAGCGCGGCTCAAATTTCTTCGGATCAATATTGCGCTCTTTCATAATTTTTTTGACTACCGTTAACTGATCACCTGAATCTAAGATTGTAAAGTTACGATTAATGCCAATACGATCGATATCACGTCGTAAAATACGTACACACATAGAGTGGAACGTCGAAATCCAAATATCTTCTGCTTCTGGTCCCACAAGTGTATCAATACGCTCGCGCATTTCACGAGCTGCTTTATTTGTGAAGGTAATAGCTAATACATTCCATGGTGCTACACCTTTTTCACCAAGCAAATACGCAATACGGTGTGTTAACACACGTGTTTTACCACTACCTGCACCTGCCATTAATAGAAGTGGTCCATTCGTTGTTTGTACCGCTTTTTGTTGCTGTGGATTTAAACCGTTTAATAACTTATCTGTCATACTCATATACGCCTGCACCTACTCTCCTTTTACTGCTTTAACTGTTTTTAACGCCGATTTTATATCATCATAAATAATATTTCCAACAACTACTGTATCAGCATATTGTGCCATTTCTTTCGCCTGTTCTGCATTAGAAATACCGCCGCCATAGTATAACTGAGCTTGTTTCAATTCTGCTTTTACATTTTTAACAAGTTCAACTTCTCCATACGTACCGCTATATTCTAAATAAAATATCGGTAAATGTAATAACTTGTCTGCTAAACGAGCATATGCAATAACGTCATCTTCTGTTAAATCACATTTCGCATCTGTAAGCTGGGCTACTTTCGCTTCTGGATTTAAAACACAATACCCTTCCATAAAAATTTCGTCCCAGTCCATAATATCCCCAAATTCTTTCAATGCCTCATGATGAACACCTGTTACCCATTCTACTTTTCGGCTATTTAACACACTTGGGATGTAATAAAAATCAAATCCTGGTGTAATTGCTTCTACATCAGAGACCTCTAATACACAAGGAACAGCATATCTACGAATGCTAACTAGCATGTGTAATACGTTATCAATTGTAACCCCATCACTTCCGCCTACAATAACCGCATCAGTTCCAGACTCACAAATCATTTCTAAATGTTCATCGCTTAACTCCTTATTTGGATCAAGCTTAAATACATGTTTCCATCCGGAAATATCGTACATGAAAACACCCTTCCTTTTCTCTAGTTATATCTATAGTTCTGTTTAAAATAACAGTTAGTTTTCATCTTGTTTTTTAAATATTTTTCAAAAAGAATGATTTAATTTCATCTTCTTTTTATGCATTCTTTCATTATAACAAAAAAAGCTACTGACACACACGCCCATTCCAACATCTTTTTCAACGTCAAATGTTGGATTACATATCCCCAAAATCACACGGGATACTAATAAGAGAAGTAGTATTTACTATTTCAATTTTCATAAAAAGGAGTGTTTTTCTAATGAAGCAAAACATCGGGACAATAAACGCTCTAATTCGAATTACACTTGGGCTTGTCCTCTTCGGATGTAGTGCAACTAAACTTGTACGCAAGCCATGGTGCACTTGGTCTAACATTTTTCTATGGATTGGTGCAATGAAAGTTGCAGAGGGAATTGTTCGCTTCTGCCCTATTGTTGAAGCGTGGAAGTTTGGAAAATACATGAATATGGGTGCATTTAAAATGCCTAGCATGAATTTTACTGAAAAAGGACATGCTAAAGAAGAAGTGAATCAAACTTCCTCTCATGACAAGCCAAAGTCAAAAGGAAGTTATGACGCTTCTGACAAAGAGATTGAGTCAGCGATTGAAGAAATAATCCTGGCAAAACCGCTTTGAATCATTTGTCACGATGCAAGATGCTCTCAAAGGGACTTAGCTGCTGCAGTGGGCGGTTAAGTCTTCTTTATTTTACCATAAAAACAGAACGTATATTCCCTTTTTAAACTTAAAATGTATATAAAAGATATCAATCAATAAAATTCAGAAAATTAGGTGCATACCTCTTGCTTAAAATGATATAAAAGTGATATCATTTTTATATCAGGAGGCGATCATATGAAAGAAAAACAAGTATTTTATGTAAATGGTTTTCTCGGTATTATTGGAATTTTGATTTTAGCGGCTATCGGTGTATTTTTCCTTGCACAAGAAATTTTTATAGGAGCAGCACTAACTATTGTATTAGCCGCAATTCTCGCTACGGGTATCGGGATTGTTCAACCAAATCAAGCGAAAGTTATTACGTTCTTTGGTAATTATTTAGGAACAATTCGTCAAAACGGTTTATTTTTAACGATTCCATTCGCATTCCGTCAAACTGTATCTTTACGTGTTGAAAACTTTAATAGTAAGAAATTAAAAGTAAACGATGTTGAGGGAAATCCGATTGAAATTGCAGCTGTTATCGTATATAAAGTAGTTGATTCTGCAAAAGCAATGTTCGGTGTTGAACATTACGATCGATTTGTAGAAATTCAAAGCGAAACGGCAATCCGCCACGTCGCAACAAAATATCCATATGACAATTTCCAAGATGAAACTTGCATTACGTTACGCGGAAATACTGAAGAAATCTCTGAAGAATTAAAACGTGAGTTAGAGGCACGTCTTGAAATTGCTGGTGTAGAAGTATTGGAAACTCGTTTAACGCATTTAGCTTACGCAACAGAAATTGCCCATGCAATGCTACAACGTCAACAAGCAAAAGCAGTATTAGCTGCTAGAAAAGAAATTGTTGAAGGTGCTGTGAAGATGGCCAAAGATTCAATCCATATGTTAGATGAAGAAGGCGTACTGGAACTCGATGACGAGCGTAAAGCAAATATGGTAAACAACTTATTAGTTGCCATCGTTTCAGATAAAGGTGCGCAACCGGTTATTAATACAGGAAGCCTATACTAAGGGCTATAAGTAATTATGGCTAAAAAGAAAAGCTTTCCATTACGTATTGATCCTGAATTACACGCAGTCATCGAAAAATGGGCAAATGATGAGTTTCGTAGCGTCAATGCACACATCGAGTATTTACTTCGAGAAATGGCAAAGCAAAAAGGGAAATTAAAAAAAGATAAAGATGCATAAAAAATCCCGCTGATTCCTCAGCGGGATTTTTACATATTAACTTCTCGTCATCTTATGCTCAATTGCACGATATCCTATATCACTTCGATAAAATAGACCATCACTCTCAATTTTGCCGATTTCTTTATACACCTTATCTTTCGCTGCTTGTAAACTGTCCGCCTTACAAGCAACAAATAGTACACGGCCGCCATTTGTTACAAAGTCACCATGCTTCATGGCTGTACCTGAATGGAAAACAATTACATCTTCCAGTGTATCTAATCCTTTAATAATGTCACCTTTTTTATATGCTTCCGGATATCCTTTCGAAGCAAGTACAACACCAATTACCGCTTCCTCTGACCACTGTAACGTTAATTCACTTTCATCTAATACCGCGTTACATACATCAACTAAATCATTTTCTAAGCGAGGTAATACTACTTCCGTTTCAGGATCACCAAAGCGTGCATTAAATTCAATTACCTTCGGGCCATCATTTGTTAAAATAAGTCCCGCATATAAAATTCCTGTAAACGAACGGTTTTCTGCAATCATTGCCTTGGCAGTTGGATGTAATACCATTTTTATTGCCTCTTGAACTGCTGATTCTGGAATTTGTGGTACTGGAGAATACGCACCCATTCCGCCTGTATTTGGACCTTTATCACCATCAAAAGCTCGTTTATGATCTTGCGCAATTCCCATCGGATGCACAGTTGTTCCATTTACAAATGCCATTAATGAAAATTCTTGTCCATCTAAAAACTCTTCAATAACGACCTTCTTGCTCGCTTCGCCAAACTTCACATATTGTAGCATCTCTTTCACAGCTTGTAATGCCTCTTCAAGCGTCATTGCTACCGTTACACCTTTACCAGCAGCTAGGCCGTCAGCTTTAATAACGATTGGCGCACCAACTTTTTGAATATACTGTACTGCTTCTTCATAGTCTGTAAAAGTTTCATATGCCGCAGTTGGAATATCATATTTTTTCATCAATTCTTTTGTGAAAGCCTTACTACCTTCAATAACAGCAGCCGCTTTATTTGGGCCAAACACACGAAGTCCCTCTTCTTTAAAGCGATCAACAATTCCATTCATAAGTGGAATTTCTGGTCCAACGAAAGTTAATTCAACCTTATTCTCTTTAGCAAATAAAACTAATGCATCAAAATCATTTTCATCAATATCAACTGGTGTTGCAACATCGCGCATACCTTCATTACCTGGTGCTACATACACCTTTTCTACTTTTTCAGATTGTGCAAACTTCCAAGCTAAAGCATGCTCACGCCCACCACGGCCAATTACTAAAACATTCATATTTCATCCCCCAATAATTAAATAAGTACAAACTAGAAGCTATGCTCCTAGTTTGCTTTCTCATATCAATAAAAGTTTAAAAGGAGGATCGAGAGAACCGAGCTGGTCTAGGCGCATTTGCCAGGAGGACACGGAGTGTAGCTTTCCTACATGAGTACCGCACTGGCATTGCAACGACGACTTGCGAAGGTTATCTCGACCGGACCTTTTAAACATCCTCTATTAGTGTTTGAAATGACGTACGCCAGTGAACACCATAGCAATCCCATACGTATCCGCCACTTTAATAGAATCTTCATCACGGATTGATCCGCCCGGTTGAATGATTGCTGTAATTCCTGCTTTTGCTGCTTCTTCTAATGTATCTGGCATTGGGAAGAAAGCATCAGATGCAAGTGCGCTACCTTGTGCTTTTTCACCAGCTTGTGTAATTGCGATTTTTGCAGAACCTACACGGTTCATCTGCCCTGCACCGACACCAATTGTCATATCATCTTTCGCTAAAACAATTGCATTTGATTTCACATGCTTTACAACTTTCCAAGCTAGTTTTAAATCTTTCCATTCTTGCTCTGAAGGTTCACGTTTCGTTGGAATTGAAATTGTACTTTCATCTAATGATAACGTATCTTCCTCTTGAACGAGAAGCCCACCTTGTACAGAAGTTAGTTTTTTGCTTGCACTTGTCGCTTTTTCAATATTTACAGTTAGTAGACGTAAGTTTTTCTTACTTTGCAATACTTCTAAAGCTTCTTTTGAGAAAGAAGGTGCAATAATGATTTCTAAGAAAATTTCGTGTAACTTTTCTGCTGTAGCTTTATCAATTTCACGATTTGCTGCAATAATACCGCCGAAGATTGATACTGGATCTGCTTCATAAGCACGAGTATATGCTTCGTGAATATCAGTTCCTACTCCAACACCACATGGATTCATATGTTTTACTGCTACTACTGCTGGTTCTGTAAATTCTTTTACGATGCTGAGCGCTGCGTCTGCATCATTAATATTGTTATACGATAATTCTTTACCGTGTAATTGTTCTGCGTATGCAACAGAAGAAGTTGCTGCGAATGGCGCTTTATAGAAAGTTGCCTTTTGATGTGGGTTCTCGCCATAACGTAAGTCTTGCTTTTTCTCGAATGTCACAGTTAATGTTTCTGGACTTTCTTCACCCATTTGCTCTGTTAAATAGTTAGAAATTAGCGCATCATATGCTGCTGTATGACGGAATACTTTCGCTGCTAGTTTACGTTTCGTTTCATCCATTACTTCGCCGTTCTCTTTTAGTTCTGCTAATACAACATCATAATCTACTGGATCTACAATTACAGATACGAATTGATGATTTTTCGCAGCAGAGCGAATCATTGTCGGGCCACCGATATCAATATTTTCAATTGCATCAGCAAATGTTACATCAGGCTTAGCGATTGTTTCTTTAAATGGGTATAAGTTAACAACAACAAAGTCAATTGGCTGAATACCTAATTCATTCATTTGTATTACGTGTGTTTCATTATCACGAACTGCTAATAGACCACCATGAATATTTGGATGTAATGTTTTCACACGGCCATCCATAATTTCAGGGAAACCAGTTACTTCAGAAATACCAATTACTTGTAAGCCGTTTGCTTCTAGTAACTTTTTCGTACCACCTGTTGAAATAACTTCAATCCCTTGTTCTAGTAACCCTTTAACAAATTCTACTACTCCTGTTTTATCTGAAACACTTACTAATGCACGCTTTTTCATTTATCTTTCACCCCTGGTTGTATGTTAGTTAACAGTTGATTCTTTCACAGACTGAACAATTTGATTCACTGTATTTACGTATAATTTATGCTCAACTTGTTGAATTTTATTTTGTAAGCTTTCTCTCGTATCCCCTTCAGAAACAACTACTGCTTCTTGCGCAATAATTGGCCCTGTATCCATACCTGCATCTACATAATGAATCGTTACTCCAGTTACTTTCACACCTGCTTCTAATGCTTGACCGACAGCATCTTTACCCGGAAAGCTCGGTAGTAATGATGGATGAATATTAATAATCTTCCCGCCGTATGCTTCTAGTAACGTCGGCCCAATTAAACGCATATATCCAGCTAAAATAACATAGTCAATTTCATATTCTTCTAGCTTCTTTAATATCTCTTTTTCAAACGCTTCTTTTGACTCATATGCTTTCGCTGAAAAAGCAAAATACGGAATATGATGATAATGTGCCCGACCAACAGCGCGTGCTTCTGGTTTATCACATACTAATAAACTAATTTCTGCATCCAATCTTTTTTCTTCTACCGCATTAACGAGAGATTGAAAGTTAGATCCGCTTCCAGAAGCAAAAACCGCTAATCTACTCATAGTGCTGTGCCCCCATTAAAAGTAACACCAGCTCCTTGTATAGTACGTCCAATAATACGAGCCGTTTCTCCTTGTTCTTCAAGAAGACGAACAACATCTTTTGCATCTTCTTCCTTTACTGCCACTACCATACCAATACCCATGTTAAAAATATTGAACATGTCTTTCTCTTCCAGGTTTCCAACTTCTTGAAGCAAACTAAAGATCGGCTGAATTTTCCAAGATCCTAGTTCAATCTCAGCACCGATTCCTTCTGGCAACATGCGTGGAATATTTTCAATAAATCCGCCACCTGTAATATGCGCCATACCGTATACTTCATGTTTCTTCAATAGTTCTAAAATAGGTTTGACATAAATTTTCGTTGGTTTTAATAATTCTTCACCAAGAGGTAGCTCTAAGCGACCATAAATACGCTCTAAAGATAGTTCTCCATCTTCTAGTAACACTTTTCGTACTAAAGAGTAACCATTGCTATGAATACCGCTAGATGCTAAGCCAATTAACACGTGACCAGCTTCAATTTTTTCACCTGTTATAATTTTCTTCTTATCAACAATCCCAACTGTAAAACCAGCTAAATCATATTCTTCCGTAGAATACATTCCTGGCATTTCAGCTGTTTCTCCACCGATTAATGCACAACCAGCTTGGCGACAGCCCTCTGATATACCTTTGACGATGTTTTCAATTTTACTAGGTTCAGCTTTACCACAAGCAATATAATCAAGGAAGAAAAGCGGCTCTGCTCCTTGGACAACAATATCATTTACACACATTGCTACTGCATCAATACCAATTGTGTCATGTTTATCTGCCATAAAAGCGAGCATCAATTTCGTTCCCACGCCATCTGTTCCAGATACTAATACAGGTTCTTCTAATGCAAATTTTGATAGATCAAACATACCTCCAAAACCGCCTAAACCGCCTAGTACTTCTTTTCTCATAGTTGTTTGTACGTGTTTTTTCATGCGAGATACCGCTTCATATCCAGCTTCAATATCTACTCCTGCTTGCTTATATGCATTCGCCATCGTTATTTACACCTCGTCTTTTAATTTCTCCCCATCCAGGGCGGGCTATTTTAAGAAAGGAGCTAGCTTCTACATCAAAAGAAGTAGAAGCTTTTTTCACTTTTCTTATTTCATACTTTCTAAAAGCTCTTGCTCATAATCATAAAGAGCTGTTGGATAGTCCCCATTAAAATAAGCCATACATAGACCGCCATATTTCCCTTCATATGGACGCCCAATTGCATCTACTAATCCATCTTCGCTTAAAAATGTTAAAGAATCTGCTCCGATCATTTCACGGATTTCTTCTACTGTATTATTTGCTGCAATTAATTCTTTTCTCGTTTGAATATCAATGCCATAAAAACATGGATACTTAAGAGGTGGTGAAGCGATTCTTACGTGAACTTCTGTCGCTCCAGCTTCACGAAGCATACGAACAATTCGTTTACTTGTCGTTCCTCTTACGATAGAATCGTCAATCATAACAACTCGTTTCCCTTCCACTACACCTCTTACTGCTGAAAGCTTCATCTTAACCCCTTGCTCACGCAGTTCTTGAGAAGGCTGAATAAAAGTACGTCCAACGTAACGATTTTTAATTAATCCTAATTCATACGGAATGCCTGTTGCCTCCGCATAGCCAATCGCTGCTGAAATACTAGAGTCTGGTACACCAGTAACAACATCCGCTTCAATAGGAGCTTCCGCTGCTAAACGTTTTCCCATATTTTTACGCGCTGCATGAACGTTAACACCAGCAATATTAGAATCTGGTCGTGCAAAGTAAATGTATTCCATACTACAAATCGCATGTTCTACATCGTTTGTAAAACGATCTACGTGAATTCCTTCATCATTAATGATAAGTAATTCACCAGGTTCTACATCGCGAATGTATGTTGCACCTACTACATCAAAAGCACATGTTTCAGATGCTACAACGTAAGCATCCCCCATCTTTCCAATTGAAAGCGGACGGAATCCATTTGGATCTAACGCAACGATCATTTCATTTCCAGTTAGTAAAAGATACGCAAACGCACCTTTCACTTTATTCAGAGCCTCTTTTACACTTTCAATTAAAGAGTCTTTCGTACTACGTTTAATAAGATGTAAAAGTACTTCTGTGTCTGAACTTGTTTGAAAAATACTTCCCTCTGCCTCTAATTCACGGCGAAGCATTTTTGCATTAATTAAATTCCCGTTATGAGCTAGCGCCATACTATGATCAGAAAAACGGAACAACAATGGTTGAACGTTAGCAACTTCACTTCCACCAGCTGTTGCATATCGTACATGTCCGATTGCTGATTTTCCATTTAATCCTTCTAGCTCGCCTCTTGAAAACACTTCTGATATTAAACCTAACCCCTTGTGACCGACAATTTTCTCACCATTATTTACGACAATGCCTGCGCCTTCTTGTCCACGGTGCTGTAAACTGTGCAATCCGTAGTATGAAACTTGTGCTGCATTTTCATGCCCCCAAATTCCGAAAACGCCACATTCTTCGTTTAACCCCTTTATTTCAGCAAGCATGGGATTGCCCCTTTCCAAGCCTTTCTCATTTCATCTACATTTGCTGTAAGTAATACTTCATTTTCTTCATTATGAATTGTTACTTCATTTGTACTTGTTACTTCTCCAACTTGGATTGCTTCTACCGCTTTCTCAAACGCCTCTTTATTTTCACGTTTTACAGTAATCACGAAGCGAGACTGTGATTCAGCGAATAATGCTGCTGTTGCTTCTCCATCTAATTTCACAGTAGCACCTAAGCCTTTAGCACCAATTGCACTTTCTGAAATCGCAACTGCTAAACCACCCTCAGCAACATCATGTGCAGATTGAACAAGACCAGCTTGAATTGCTTCTAATACTTGTTTTTGGCGTTTTAATTCTACATCTAAATCGATACTTGGTGATTGCCCGAAGATTTTACCGTGAATCATTTTCTGTAATTCACTTCCGCCAAACTCAGCTTTCGTCTCACCGATTACATAAACTAAATCGCCAGCTTGCTTAAACTCTTGTGTTGTTACATGTTTTAAGTCATGTACAAGTCCGACCATCCCAACAGTTGGTGTTGGATATACAGCTTCGCCACTACGCTCGTTATACATCGATACGTTTCCGCCAATAACTGGTGTTTGTAATGTGCGACAAGCTTCACTCATACCGTCTACTGATTTCTCAATCTGCCAGAAAATCTCTGGTTTTTCTGGGTTACCGAAGTTTAAGCAATCTGTAATTGCAAGTGGCTCCCCGCCAGAACATACGATATTTCGCGCTGCCTCTGCTACTGCAATTTTACCGCCCATTTCTGGATCTAGATAAATGTAGCGAGAGTTACAATCTGTCGTCATTGCTAATCCTTTTTCTGTACCGCGTACACGTACAACTGCAGCATCTGAACCTGGTGTCACAACTGTACTTGTGCGAACTTGGTAATCGTATTGATCGTATACCCACTCTTTACTTGCAATTGTTGGTTGCTGTAATAGAGCGAATAACGCTTCTTTATAATTTTCTACTTTTGGCGTTTCCATTTTCATTGCTTGGAATTCAGCAAAGTATGCTGCTTCTTTTGATGGCTTATGATAAATTGGTGCTTCTTCTGCTAAAGCATCTGCTGGAACTTCAGCTACCTTTTCACCTTTATGGAATAAACGAAGCATTTTATCTTCTGTTACTTTCCCCATCGTAACTGCTGCAAGACCATACTTCTCAAATAAATCTACTATTTCTTGTTCTCTACCTTTTTTCACAACAATTAACATACGCTCTTGTGATTCAGATAGCATCATTTCATATGGTGTCATTCCTGTTTCACGCTGTGGTACATCATCTAAATACATTTCAATACCCATTCCTGCTTTACTTGCCATTTCTGCAGAAGATGATGTTAAACCAGCCGCACCCATATCTTGAATTCCAACAAGTGCATCAGATTGAATTAATTCTAAACACGCTTCAATAAGAAGTTTCTCCATAAATGGATCCCCTACTTGAACCGCTGGACGTTTCGCTTCTGAACTTTCAGATAGTTCTTCCGACGCGAATGTTGCACCGTGAATACCGTCACGACCAGTTGATGCTCCTACGTACATTACTGTATTACCAGCACCGTGCGCTTGCCCTTTTTTAATGTCTTCGTGGTTAATCAAACCTACGCACATTGCATTTACAAGTGGATTTCCTTCGTAACATGGATCAAATTGTACTTCGCCGCCAACAGTCGGAATACCGATGCAGTTACCGTATCCTGCAATTCCTGCTACTACTTCTTCGAATAAATATTTCACACGTGGTGACTGTAATTCACCGAAACGAAGTGAGTTTAATAGAGCTACCGGACGTGCTCCCATAGAGAATACGTCACGAATAATACCACCAACACCTGTTGCAGCTCCTTGATATGGTTCAATAGCTGAAGGATGGTTATGACTTTCCATTTTAAATACAACTGCTTGATTATCACCTATATCTACAATTCCAGCACCTTCTCCAGGTCCTTGCAGAACACGCTCACCTGTCGTTGGAAACTTACGAAGAACTGGTTTTGAATTTTTATAACTACAATGTTCAGACCACATTACAGAGAATAATCCTGTTTCTGTATAATTTGGCAGACGACCTAAAATCCTTTCAACCATGGCAAACTCTTCGTCTGTTAGCCCCATTTCCGCATATATACGCTCTTCTTTAATTTGTGTTGGATTTGGTTCAAGCATTAACGACATATGTTTCCCTCCACTGTTTTAAGATAGATTGAAAGACTTTTAACCCTTCAGCACCGCCAAGTAATTCATCTACAGCACGCTCTGGATGTGGCATCATACCAAGTACATTTCCTTTTTCGTTTACAATACCAGCAATATCTGAAACGCTACCGTTAGGATTTTCTACGTAACGGAATGCGATTTGATTATTCTCTTCTAATTGTTTAAGAGTCTCTTCGTCACAATAGTAATTCCCCTCACCATGAGCGATTGGAATATTGATTATTTCATTTTTTTCATATTGTGATGTAAACATCGTTTCATTATTTTCAACACGCAACTGAACAGTGCGACACATAAATTTTAAGTTTTCGTTTCTCATTAACGCTCCTGGTAGTAATCCTGATTCAACAAGAATCTGGAATCCATTACATACACCTAAAATCGGCTTTCCTTGCTCAGCAGCTTTTTGCACTGCTTTCATTGCATTAGCAAAGCGAGAAATAGCACCGCAGCGTAAGTAGTCACCATAAGAAAATCCACCTGGTAGTAGAATTGCATCATATTCATCTAAATTCTCTGTATCGTGCCAAACGTAATCTACTTCTTCGCCAAGCTCATCTTTAATTGCATGGAACATATCGACATCACAGTTCGAACCCGGAAATACTATTACGGCAAATTTCACTGTGCGACAACCTCCTCAACTTCATAACGGAAGTCTTCCATTACAACGTTCGCTAATAGTTTTTCACACATTTCTTTTACCTTGCTATCTAAATCAGATACAGATTTATCAATTGTTAGTTCCATGTACTTTCCGATTCGAACGTCTTGTACTTCTGTAAATGAAAGACTATGAAGTGCTCCTTTTACTGCTGTTCCTTGTGGATCTAATACGCTTTCTCTTAATGTTACATATACCTTAACTTTATACATGTGAAATTCCCCCTAAACGTTTTAAAATCTCTTCATAAGCTTCTGTTAAATTTCCAAGATCACGACGGAATACGTCTTTATCAAACTTTTCATTGCTCGTTTCATCCCATAAACGGCAAGTATCTGGTGAAATTTCATCCGCTAAAATGATTTCTCCTTCTTCCGTTACACCAAACTCTAATTTGAAATCTACTAATCTTACACGACAGCTTGCGAAATGATCAATCAACACTTGATTGATTTGTAGAGCCATATCTCGTAATACACTTACTTGCTCTGGCGATGCAACGTTTAATACACGAATATGATCTTCCGTTACAAGCGGATCTCCTAAATCATCATCTTTGAAGTAAAATTCTACGATTGGTTCTGCAAGTACAGTTCCCTCTTCCATTCCTAATCGTTTTGAAAGACTTCCTGCAATTACATTTCTTGTGACAACTTCTAAAGGAATAATACTCACTTTTTTAACAAGTTGTTCTGTTTCAGATAACTTCTCAACAAAATGTGTTTTAATTCCCACTTCTTGTAACTTTCTGAACAATAAAGTTGTAATTTCATTGTTCAAACGACCTTTTCCTGTAATCGTCTCTTTTTTCTCCCCATTGAAAGCAGTCGCACTATCTTTGTACTCTACCCAAACCATATCTGCTGATTCTGTACGATAAATTCTTTTTGCCTTACCTTCATACAGCAATTCTAGCTTTTGCATTTCGCAAGCCCCCTGTAGTTTGAAAAATGTGAATAATGTTTTTATAAATAATGGCACAGAATGACTCTATTCTGTGCCATATGAAATTTTACGCTTCGTTTAATCCAAGGCGTTCAAAGATTGTATCAACGTGTTGCATGTGATGCTCATAGTTGAAGCATTCATTAATTTCTTCTTGTGTTAACTTGCTTGTAATACGCTCATCAGCTTCTACAAGCTCTTTAAATTGTACTTGTGTTTCCCAAGCTTCCATCGCTTTAGGCTGTACGATATCATAAGCTTCTTCACGTACCATACCTTTGTCGATTAGTGTAAGCATTACGCGCTGAGAATAAATTAAGCCGTATGTTCTTGTCATATTGCGTTTCATATTCTCTGGGTATACAGTTAAGTTTTTAACGATATTACCAAAGCGATTTAACATGTAATTTAACGCGATTGTAGCATCTGGTAAAATTACGCGTTCTGCTGAAGAGTGAGAAATATCACGCTCATGCCATAATGGAACATTCTCATAAGCTGTCATCATATAACCGCGGATAACACGAGCTAAACCAGTCATATTTTCAGATCCAATTGGATTACGCTTATGCGGCATTGCAGAAGAACCTTTTTGACCTTTTGCGAAAGCTTCTTCAACTTCACGTGTTTCACTCTTTTGTAAACCACGAATCTCAACTGCCATCTTTTCGATAGATGTTGCGATTAGTGCAAGTGTTGACATGTAATGAGCATGGCGATCACGTTGCAATGTTTGTGTTGAAATTGGTGCTGCTTCTAATCCTAAGTTTTCACAAACATACTTTTCTACGAATGGATCGATATTTGCATATGTACCAACCGCACCAGATAATTTACCAACGCGAACTGTATCAGCTGCTTGCTTGAAACGCTCTACGTTACGTTTCATTTCTTCATACCAAAGACCAAGTTTTAAACCAAATGTTGTTGGTTCTGCATGAACACCGTGTGTTCTTCCCATCATGATTGTGTATTTATGCTCTTTCGCTTTGTTAGCTAAAATGCTTACAAAGTTCTCTAAGTCTTTTAATATGATTTCATTCGCTTGTTTTAAGATGTAAGATAATGCTGTATCTACTACGTCTGTAGATGTTAAACCGTAATGAACCCATTTACGTTCTTCGCCTAATGTCGGCGTTTCTGATACAGCACGAGTGAATGCAACTACGTCATGACGTGTTTCTTTTTCAATTTCATAAATACGATCAATATCAAATGATGCATGTTCACGAATTTTTTTAACATCTTCTTTTGGAATGTCGCCAAGCTCAGCCCATGCTTCACAAGCTAAAATCTCAACTTCTAACCACGCTTTAAATTTGTTCTCTTCCGTCCAAATCGCACCCATTTCAGGGCGTGTATAACGACTAATCATCTTTTTCCCTCCAACAGTTGTTCTTGATGGTCCCAAATATGCAAACTCTTCGCTTTTTCTAGAGCAACTTCAATATTATCATTTAAAATATTAACATGCCCCATTTTTCGCTGTGCTTTTGCTTCTTCTTTTCCATACAAGTGTAAATAGCACCCGGTTAGTCTATTCACTTGTCTTAGGACCCCTTCTATATGTTCGCCTAAAATGTTTACCATGACAACTGGTTTTAACAAATTTGTTTCTCCTAGAGGTAAATTACAGATTGCTCGAATATGTTGACCAAATTGGCTCGTTTCACATGCATCCTGTGTGTAGTGTCCTGAATTGTGAGGTCTTGGTGCTAATTCATTAATGTAAATCTCACCATTAGCTGTAGCAAACATCTCTACAGCTAGTGTTCCCACAAGTTTTAATTCATCCGCAAGTACCTTTGCATAAGCAATTGCTTTTTGAGAAAGCTCTTCTGTAATACGAGCTGGAACGATAGATTCATGCAAAATGTTATTTACATGAATATTTTCCGCTACTGGAAACACTTTCGTTTCACCACTTACACTACGAATCACAATAACAGATACTTCTTTTTCAAAAGGCACCCATTTCTCTAAAATACACTCTGCTTTATCCACAAGATTTCTTGCTGTCTCAACATCAGCCTCACTTCTTAAAACAACTTGCCCTTTCCCATCATATCCACCTGTCGTCGTTTTTAAGACGGAAGGGAATGATAACTCAGCAATTGCTTCTGTAAGCTGATCTTGATTTTGAACTAATCTATACGTTGCTACCGGTAACCCAGCCTTCTCAATTCCATTCTTTTCTGTAAAACGATTTTGCGTTTTATTTAACAACTGACTACCTTGTGGCAAGTAAGCATGTTTTTCAAGCCATTGTAAACATCTATAATCAATATTCTCAAATTCATATGTGACAACATCACTTATCTCTGCTAAATGCTGAATTGCCTTTAAATCGTCATACGGTGCAACGATTTCAATATCAGCAACTTGTGCACATGGTGAATGCTTTGTAGGATCTAAAACAGCAATTTTATATCCCATCTCCTTGGCTGCCAATGCCATCATTCTTCCTAGCTGGCCGCCTCCAATAATGCCGATTGTTTTTCCAGGTAAAATGATTCTCGTCATACTAGCTCACTACCTTCGCGCACATCTTTTTCAATCGATTCTCGTCTCAATTCTAATGCATCATGTATATCATCATGGAATGATCCAAGTATTTGTGCAGCAAGTAATCCAGCATTCGTTGAACCGGCTTTACCAATTGCAACAGTTGCAACTGGAACCCCCCCTGGCATTTGGACGATGGATAATAATGAATCTAAGCCGTTTAATGCTTTTGATTGAACTGGAACTCCAATTACAGGAAGATTTGTCTTCGCTGCAACCATTCCTGGTAAATGTGCTGCTCCACCAGCTCCAGCAATAATAACCTTCAATCCACGTTCACGAGCCGTCTCTGCATATTCAAACATATAATCCGGAGTCCGATGAGCGGATACAACCTTTTTCTCATACGGTATATTTAATTCATCTAAAATGTCACAAGCATATTTCATTGTTTCCCAGTCTGACGTACTTCCCATTATGACTCCAACTAGTGATTTCATATTAGAATCCCCCCGATTCAAATAAAAAAAGCCTGAAATAGAACAGTTTCTCTTTTACTATGAGAGAAAGCGCTCTACTCAGGCATACGTATCCCTTGTGAATAGAAAAATACCGAGTGACTTTCCCTCATAGTCTAACGAATAACGGTCGTTAGGTAGAGACTTGCAGGCCATATCCCCGCGATTATATGAGGTCTTATATTATTGTTTCTATGGCTATATTAACAATATTTCATAAACGATGTCAATAAATAATCGAATGTTTTTTTATTAGTAGTCAATAACGTTCGTGTTTTAGTTATATTCAAAAGAAGAATTGCAACTATATGCAAGAAGAAAAGGGAATTAGAATATATATTTCTAGAGATCTATTTACTTATAATCGTTTATATAGTACTTCAGTATGTTTTAAATCAAAATATGTACACTCTTGTATTCTACACATCAATAGAACTTTTATTATAACGATTTAATTTCTAAGGAGGATAAACATGAAAGAAAGAACTACGCTATTATCCTATTTATTTTTTCTATCGCAGTAATTGTTGTAATTATTGAATACTTATTTATAGCATCTCATTATTTAAAATATATACTTATGATAGAAATAATGTGTCCTATTTTAAAAGTCTCTATTTCATTCTTTTTTCGTCTTTAGCGTTATTAAATTTATGGATTATAACATTCGGTAAATAAAAATAAACACAAAAAAACCTAAGTCGAAACGACTTAGGTTTTTGCTTGGCGACGTCCTACTCTCACAGGGACAAGGTCCCAACTACCATCGGCGCTAGAGAGCTTAACTTCCGTGTTCGGTATGGGAACGGGTGTGACCTCTCTGCCATCATCACCAAACTATGAAGGCATATTCCTTCAAAACTAGATAACATTTGCTACATATTATATGGTTAAGTCCTCGATCTATTAGTATTCGTCAGCTCCACATGTCACCATGCTTCCACCTCGAACCTATCAACCTGATCATCTTTCAGGGATCTTACTAGCTTACGCTATGGGAAATCTCATCTTGAGGGGGGCTTCATGCTTAGATGCTTTCAGCACTTATCCCTTCCGCACATAGCTACCCAGCTATGCCCTTGGCAGAACAACTGGTACACCAGCGGTGCGTCCATCCCGGTCCTCTCGTACTAAGGACAGCTCCTCTCAAATTTCCTACGCCCACGACGGATAGGGACCGAACTGTCTCACGACGTTCTGAACCCAGCTCGCGTACCGCTTTAATGGGCGAACAGCCCAACCCTTGGGACCGACTACAGCCCCAGGATGCGATGAGCCGACATCGAGGTGCCAAACCTCCCCGTCGATGTGGACTCTTGGGGGAGATAAGCCTGTTATCCCCGGGGTAGCTTTTATCCGTTGAGCGATGGCCCTTCCATGCGGAACCACCGGATCACTAAGCCCGACTTTCGTCCCTGCTCGACTTGTAGGTCTCGCAGTCAAGCTCCCTTATGCCTTTGCACTCTACGAATGATTTCCAACCATTCTGAGGGAACCTTTGGGCGCCTCCGTTACACTTTAGGAGGCGACCGCCCCAGTCAAACTGCCCACCTGACACTGTCTCCCGGGTCGATAAGACCCGTAGGTTAGAATTTCAATACAGTCAGGGCGGTATCCCACCAGCGCCTCCACCGAAGCTAGCGCTCCGGTTTCAATGGCTCCCGCCTATCCTGTACAAACTGTACCAAAATTCAATATCAGGCTACAGTAAAGCTCCACGGGGTCTTTCCGTCCTGTCGCGGGTAACCTGCATCTTCACAGGTACTATAATTTCACCGAGTCTCTGGTTGAGACAGTGCCCAAATCGTTACACCTTTCGTGCGGGTCGGAACTTACCCGACAAGGAATTTCGCTACCTTAGGACCGTTATAGTTACGGCCGCCGTTTACTGGGGCTTCAGTTCAGAGCTTCGCTTACGCTAACCCCTCTCCTTAACCTTCCAGCACCGGGCAGGTGTCACCCCCTATACTTCGCCTTACGGCTTCGCAGAGAGCTGTGTTTTTGCTAAACAGTCGCTTGGGCCTATTCACTGCGGCTTTCCGTTAAGAAAGCACCCCTTCTCCCGAAGTTACGGGGTCATTTTGCCGAGTTCCTTAACCAGAGTTCTCTCGCACACCTTAGGATTCTCTCCTCGCCTACCTGTGTCGGTTTGCGGTACAGGCACCTTTTATCTCGCTAGAAGCTTTTCTTGGCAGCGGGGAATCAAAGACTTCGCTCCATAAGGAGCTTCCCCATCACAGCTCAGCCTTTACGATAAGCGGATTTGCCTACTTATCAGCCTAACTGCTTGGACGTGCACAACCAATCGCACGCTTCTTCTATCCTTCTGCGTCCCTCCATTGCTCAAACGATAAAGAGGTGGTACAGGAATATCAACCTGTTGTCCATCGCCTACGCCTGTCGGCCTCGGCTTAGGTCCTGACTAACCCTGAGCGGACGAGCCTTCCTCAGGAAACCTTAGGCATTCGGTGGACGGGATTCTCACCCGTCTTTCGCTACTCATACCGGCATTCTCACTTCTAAGCGCTCCACCAGTCCTTCCGGTCTGACTTCACTGCACTTAGAACGCTCCCCTACCACTGATACCATTGGTATCAATTCGCAGCTTCGGTGGTGTATTTAGCCCCGGTACATTTTCGGCGCAGAGTCACTCGACTAGTGAGCTATTACGCACTCTTTAAATGGTGGCTGCTTCTAAGCCAACATCCTAGTTGTCTAAGCAACTCCACATCCTTTTCCACTTAATACACACTTTGGGACCTTAGCTGGCGATCTGGGCTGTTTCCCTCTTGACTACGGATCTTATCACTCGCAGTCTGACTCCTAAGGATAAGTCATTGGCATTCGGAGTTTGACTGAATTCGGTAATCCGATGAGGACCCCTAGTTCAATCAGTGCTCTACCTCCAAGACTCTTACACTTAAGGCTAGCCCTAAAGCTATTTCGGGGAGAACCAGCTATCTCCAGGTTCGATTGGAATTTCTCCGCTACCCACACCTCATCCCCGCACTTTTCAACGTGCGTGGGTTCGGGCCTCCATTCAGTGTTACCTGAACTTCACCCTGGACATGGGTAGATCACCTGGTTTCGGGTCTACGACCACGTACTAAACGCCCTATTCAGACTCGCTTTCGCTGCGGCTCCGCCTCTTCAGCTTAACCTCGCACGGGATCGTAACTCGCCGGTTCATTCTACAAAAGGCACGCCATCACCCATTAACGGGCTCTGACTATTTGTAGGCACACGGTTTCAGGATCTCTTTCACTCCCCTTCCGGGGTGCTTTTCACCTTTCCCTCACGGTACTGGTTCACTATCGATCACTAGGGAGTATTTAGCCTTGGGAGATGGTCCTCCCAGATTCCGACGGAATTTCACGTGTTCCGCCGTACTCAGGATACATTCAAGAGAGAACGAAGTTTCGACTACGGGGTTGTTACCCTCTACGACGGACCTTTCCAGGTCGCTTCGTCTACCTCGTTCCTTTGTAACTCCGTATAGAATGTCCTACAACCCCAAGAGGCAAGCCTCTTGGTTTGGGCTATGTTCCGTTTCGCTCGCCGCTACTCAGGAAATCGCATTTGCTTTCTCTTCCTCCAGGTACTTAGATGTTTCAGTTCCCTGGGTCTGTCTTCCATACCCTATGTATTCAGGTAAGGATACCATACCATTACGTATAGTGGGTTTCCCCATTCGGAAATCTTCGGATCAAAGCTTACTTACAGCTCCCCGAAGCATATCGGCGTTAGTCCCGTCCTTCATCGACTCCTAGTGTCAAGGCATCCACCGTGCGCCCTTTCTAACTTAACCAAACTAAAATTAAAAAAATATGAGCTACACTGTTATCTAGTTTTCAAAGAACATACATTTATATATGAGAGATAGTTCTCTCAAAACTGAACAAAACGAAACACGGAAACTTATATTGATGAACAGCGTTCATCAATTCTCCATAGAAAGGAGGTGATCCAGCCGCACCTTCCGATACGGCTACCTTGTTACGACTTCACCCCAATCATCTGTCCCACCTTAGGCGGCTGGCTCCAAAAAGGTTACCCCACCGACTTCGGGTGTTACAAACTCTCGTGGTGTGACGGGCGGTGTGTACAAGGCCCGGGAACGTATTCACCGCGGCATGCTGATCCGCGATTACTAGCGATTCCAGCTTCATGTAGGCGAGTTGCAGCCTACAATCCGAACTGAGAACGGTTTTATGAGATTAGCTCCACCTCGCGGTCTTGCAGCTCTTTGTACCGTCCATTGTAGCACGTGTGTAGCCCAGGTCATAAGGGGCATGATGATTTGACGTCATCCCCACCTTCCTCCGGTTTGTCACCGGCAGTCACCTTAGAGTGCCCAACTTAATGATGGCAACTAAGATCAAGGGTTGCGCTCGTTGCGGGACTTAACCCAACATCTCACGACACGAGCTGACGACAACCATGCACCACCTGTCACTCTGCTCCCGAAGGAGAAGCCCTATCTCTAGGGTTTTCAGAGGATGTCAAGACCTGGTAAGGTTCTTCGCGTTGCTTCGAATTAAACCACATGCTCCACCGCTTGTGCGGGCCCCCGTCAATTCCTTTGAGTTTCAGCCTTGCGGCCGTACTCCCCAGGCGGAGTGCTTAATGCGTTAACTTCAGCACTAAAGGGCGGAAACCCTCTAACACTTAGCACTCATCGTTTACGGCGTGGACTACCAGGGTATCTAATCCTGTTTGCTCCCCACGCTTTCGCGCCTCAGTGTCAGTTACAGACCAGAAAGTCGCCTTCGCCACTGGTGTTCCTCCATATCTCTACGCATTTCACCGCTACACATGGAATTCCACTTTCCTCTTCTGCACTCAAGTCTCCCAGTTTCCAATGACCCTCCACGGTTGAGCCGTGGGCTTTCACATCAGACTTAAGAAACCACCTGCGCGCGCTTTACGCCCAATAATTCCGGATAACGCTTGCCACCTACGTATTACCGCGGCTGCTGGCACGTAGTTAGCCGTGGCTTTCTGGTTAGGTACCGTCAAGGTGCCAGCTTATTCAACTAGCACTTGTTCTTCCCTAACAACAGAGTTTTACGACCCGAAAGCCTTCATCACTCACGCGGCGTTGCTCCGTCAGACTTTCGTCCATTGCGGAAGATTCCCTACTGCTGCCTCCCGTAGGAGTCTGGGCCGTGTCTCAGTCCCAGTGTGGCCGATCACCCTCTCAGGTCGGCTACGCATCGTTGCCTTGGTGAGCCGTTACCTCACCAACTAGCTAATGCGACGCGGGTCCATCCATAAGTGACAGCCGAAGCCGCCTTTCAATTTCGAACCATGCAGTTCAAAATGTTATCCGGTATTAGCCCCGGTTTCCCGGAGTTATCCCAGTCTTATGGGCAGGTTACCCACGTGTTACTCACCCGTCCGCCGCTAACTTCTTGAGAGCAAGCTCTCAATCCATTCGCTCGACTTGCATGTATTAGGCACGCCGCCAGCGTTCATCCTGAGCCAGGATCAAACTCTCCAATAAAGTTAGTTTGTCTAGCATCTAAAAATAAAAATTGACGTTTCACGTTGTTTGTTTCGTTCAGTTTTCAAAGAACTACTTGGTCGCTCATTTGCGACTTCCTTATGTTAACATCTTCGTTAGTTAATGTCAACTAAGTTTTTTATTTCGTTTGTCGCTTGCGACGTTAATGTCATCGGCGACTTGTTCTATATTACAACTATATATACTAATAGTCAATATTAATCTTTCATTTTTTTAAAAAAGATGAAAAAGACTCTCATACCACCTCTTTATTCCTCATACATATCAGTAAAACAAGTGAAAGGAGTGTAGAACTTGTTCAATCCTTATTTATTAAACACCATAAGCGCCCATTCAAGAAGCCCACACTATCATAGGAAGTTTCCCATCATTCTATTTTGGAGTCAAAAAAGCGGTTGCACTTCTCTTGCCAATTGGTTCTTTTACCAGATTGATTTATTGCAAACAGCTCTAAGTTATAGTCCTTTCATTCATAATTTTGAATACGATATATACAAAAGTACACCTGCCTATAGTGTACGACTAGGTGTAGCGTTACGAGAAAAACAAAAAGAAACGTTTAAACTTGTTCGTAACCCTTATAGGAGAGCAGTCAGTTCTTTCGTGTCCTTAATTGGACCTCCTTATATGGAAAATCCGGAATGGAAACCCATCCGAAAGTTTTTATATCAAGATGAAAATTCCCCCAAAGGGATCTCATTCAAACAATTTTTATACTATCTATTTATGAAAGGGGCTCACGCAAGTGATATTAACCCACATTTCACACAACAATATATAGCTGGTGAAGAAGAATATGTGACCAATTATATATACTTAGAAAACTTCGATCAGGAAATGAAAGAATTAGAAAAGCGTTTCGAATTAAAAACCGCACCAATAAATGAGTTCTCAACATCATGGCATCATCAAACTCCCGCCATGATTTATAAAGGGAATTTTAGCGAAGCTGATATTACTGATCCTTTATTTCCCCGTCATCCAACTTTTGAAAGCTTTTATGATACTGAATGTATACAACTTGTTCAAACAATATTTCAAAATGATTTCGACACATATAAATACAGCAAAGAATATCCATACTAATTTTAGTCTATTATCTTTGCTAAATAAAAAAGATACCTCATATATAAGGTATCTTTTTAACATTTCAATTATATAAATCATACTGTTTAACAGTCTCTATTCTCCACCTTATTACCTTTTAATAGATTACATAACTTTTGCTTATCCGCCCATCCTACTCCGATTAAAACTAAACTCGCTCCCATTATTACCCTCCATGTCAGAGACTCATTTAATAGAATAATTGAAGTAGCGATACTTATTAATGGTAATGCATTTAAATATAATCCGCTTACTGATGCTGAAACTCTCTCTAGCGCTTTATTCCAAAACCAATATGCTAAAATTGTTGCTCCAATAACAAGGTATATTACACTAAGTCCCGTTTTCCAAGTTTCAATCTTTGGTAAACCGTAATAAAGAATTTCTACCAGTGCAAACGGTAATAGAATAACAGCTCCGATAATTAAAGTTAATGTTGTAAAAACCTCGTTTGATAAATACTGTTCTTGTTTTGGTTGTTTTAGCAAAACCGTGTAGAAAGCAAATAGAAAAGTACTTAATAATATCAGTATATCTCCTATTAAAGACACTTCTTGATCAGCACTTTTAGATGGAATCGTAATAAAGAGTACTCCTATAGTACCCAATATAATCCCTATCCAATAATTCAATCGAATTTTCTCTTTCAAGAAGAATGCTGAAAAAAGAATTGTAACTAATGGTAATGCAGCATCTATGATACTAACATGTAATCCACTTGTTAAAGAAATACCATACGATGTGAACATGAAATACCCAGCTACACCGGTAAAGGCTAACAAACTCATTCTTTGCCATGGAACTTTTTTATGTACAACTGATTTTTGTAGTTGCTTAAATGAAAATAGCATACAAATTCCACCTGCAAAGAAAAGACGAATAAACAACAAAGTAAACGGCTGAATAGATTCTAACACCCATTTTGTTGGTGCAATAGCTGTCCCCCATAATATAACAGCCACTAATAACATGCATATTTCTTTCATAATCCCCCACACCCATCAAAAATATATGTTAACTACCTTAATTATAGATTTTTTCTTATGTAAAATCCTTTAAAAACACAAAAGGTTATGTAAGATTACAAATATTCTTTTTACATCTCGATTATATTTTCACAAAAGGTAATTCTTACCTTTATATTTCAAGCAATAAAAATAAACACAAAAAAACCTAAGTCGAAACGACTTAGGTTTTTGCTTGGCGACGTCCTACTCTCACAGGGACAAGGTCCCAACTACCATCGGCGCTAGAGAGCTTAACTTCCGTGTTCGGTATGGGAACGGGTGTGACCTCTCTGCCATCATCACCAAACTATGAAGGCATATTCCTTCAAAACTAGATAACATTTGCTACATATTATATGGTTAAGTCCTCGATCTATTAGTATTCGTCAGCTCCACATGTCACCATGCTTCCACCTCGAACCTATCAACCTGATCATCTTTCAGGGATCTTACTAGCTTACGCTATGGGAAATCTCATCTTGAGGGGGGCTTCATGCTTAGATGCTTTCAGCACTTATCCCTTCCGCACATAGCTACCCAGCTATGCCCTTGGCAGAACAACTGGTACACCAGCGGTGCGTCCATCCCGGTCCTCTCGTACTAAGGACAGCTCCTCTCAAATTTCCTACGCCCACGACGGATAGGGACCGAACTGTCTCACGACGTTCTGAACCCAGCTCGCGTACCGCTTTAATGGGCGAACAGCCCAACCCTTGGGACCGACTACAGCCCCAGGATGCGATGAGCCGACATCGAGGTGCCAAACCTCCCCGTCGATGTGGACTCTTGGGGGAGATAAGCCTGTTATCCCCGGGGTAGCTTTTATCCGTTGAGCGATGGCCCTTCCATGCGGAACCACCGGATCACTAAGCCCGACTTTCGTCCCTGCTCGACTTGTAGGTCTCGCAGTCAAGCTCCCTTATGCCTTTGCACTCTACGAATGATTTCCAACCATTCTGAGGGAACCTTTGGGCGCCTCCGTTACACTTTAGGAGGCGACCGCCCCAGTCAAACTGCCCACCTGACACTGTCTCCCGGGTCGATAAGACCCGTAGGTTAGAATTTCAATACAGTCAGGGCGGTATCCCACCAGCGCCTCCACCGAAGCTAGCGCTCCGGTTTCAATGGCTCCCGCCTATCCTGTACAAACTGTACCAAAATTCAATATCAGGCTACAGTAAAGCTCCACGGGGTCTTTCCGTCCTGTCGCGGGTAACCTGCATCTTCACAGGTACTATAATTTCACCGAGTCTCTGGTTGAGACAGTGCCCAAATCGTTACACCTTTCGTGCGGGTCGGAACTTACCCGACAAGGAATTTCGCTACCTTAGGACCGTTATAGTTACGGCCGCCGTTTACTGGGGCTTCAGTTCAGAGCTTCGCTTACGCTAACCCCTCTCCTTAACCTTCCAGCACCGGGCAGGTGTCACCCCCTATACTTCGCCTTACGGCTTCGCAGAGAGCTGTGTTTTTGCTAAACAGTCGCTTGGGCCTATTCACTGCGGCTTTCCGTTAAGAAAGCACCCCTTCTCCCGAAGTTACGGGGTCATTTTGCCGAGTTCCTTAACCAGAGTTCTCTCGCACACCTTAGGATTCTCTCCTCGCCTACCTGTGTCGGTTTGCGGTACAGGCACCTTTTATCTCGCTAGAAGCTTTTCTTGGCAGCGGGGAATCAAAGACTTCGCTCCATAAGGAGCTTCCCCATCACAGCTCAGCCTTTACGATAAGCGGATTTGCCTACTTATCAGCCTAACTGCTTGGACGTGCACAACCAATCGCACGCTTCTTCTATCCTTCTGCGTCCCTCCATTGCTCAAACGATAAAGAGGTGGTACAGGAATATCAACCTGTTGTCCATCGCCTACGCCTGTCGGCCTCGGCTTAGGTCCTGACTAACCCTGAGCGGACGAGCCTTCCTCAGGAAACCTTAGGCATTCGGTGGACGGGATTCTCACCCGTCTTTCGCTACTCATACCGGCATTCTCACTTCTAAGCGCTCCACCAGTCCTTCCGGTCTGACTTCACTGCACTTAGAACGCTCCCCTACCACTGATACCATTGGTATCAATTCGCAGCTTCGGTGGTGTATTTAGCCCCGGTACATTTTCGGCGCAGAGTCACTCGACTAGTGAGCTATTACGCACTCTTTAAATGGTGGCTGCTTCTAAGCCAACATCCTAGTTGTCTAAGCAACTCCACATCCTTTTCCACTTAATACACACTTTGGGACCTTAGCTGGCGATCTGGGCTGTTTCCCTCTTGACTACGGATCTTATCACTCGCAGTCTGACTCCTAAGGATAAGTCATTGGCATTCGGAGTTTGACTGAATTCGGTAATCCGATGAGGACCCCTAGTTCAATCAGTGCTCTACCTCCAAGACTCTTACACTTAAGGCTAGCCCTAAAGCTATTTCGGGGAGAACCAGCTATCTCCAGGTTCGATTGGAATTTCTCCGCTACCCACACCTCATCCCCGCACTTTTCAACGTGCGTGGGTTCGGGCCTCCATTCAGTGTTACCTGAACTTCACCCTGGACATGGGTAGATCACCTGGTTTCGGGTCTACGACCACGTACTAAACGCCCTATTCAGACTCGCTTTCGCTGCGGCTCCGCCTCTTCAGCTTAACCTCGCACGGGATCGTAACTCGCCGGTTCATTCTACAAAAGGCACGCCATCACCCATTAACGGGCTCTGACTATTTGTAGGCACACGGTTTCAGGATCTCTTTCACTCCCCTTCCGGGGTGCTTTTCACCTTTCCCTCACGGTACTGGTTCACTATCGATCACTAGGGAGTATTTAGCCTTGGGAGATGGTCCTCCCAGATTCCGACGGAATTTCACGTGTTCCGCCGTACTCAGGATACATTCAAGAGAGAACGAAGTTTCGACTACGGGGTTGTTACCCTCTACGACGGACCTTTCCAGGTCGCTTCGTCTACCTCGTTCCTTTGTAACTCCGTATAGAATGTCCTACAACCCCAAGAGGCAAGCCTCTTGGTTTGGGCTATGTTCCGTTTCGCTCGCCGCTACTCAGGAAATCGCATTTGCTTTCTCTTCCTCCAGGTACTTAGATGTTTCAGTTCCCTGGGTCTGTCTTCCATACCCTATGTATTCAGGTAAGGATACCATACCATTACGTATAGTGGGTTTCCCCATTCGGAAATCTTCGGATCAAAGCTTACTTACAGCTCCCCGAAGCATATCGGCGTTAGTCCCGTCCTTCATCGACTCCTAGTGTCAAGGCATCCACCGTGCGCCCTTTCTAACTTAACCAAACTAAAATTAAAAAAATATGAGCTACACTGTTATCTAGTTTTCAAAGAACATACATTTATATATGAGAGATAGTTCTCTCAAAACTGAACAAAACGAAACACGGAAACTTATATTGATGAACAGCGTTCATCAATTCTCCATAGAAAGGAGGTGATCCAGCCGCACCTTCCGATACGGCTACCTTGTTACGACTTCACCCCAATCATCTGTCCCACCTTAGGCGGCTGGCTCCAAAAAGGTTACCCCACCGACTTCGGGTGTTACAAACTCTCGTGGTGTGACGGGCGGTGTGTACAAGGCCCGGGAACGTATTCACCGCGGCATGCTGATCCGCGATTACTAGCGATTCCAGCTTCATGTAGGCGAGTTGCAGCCTACAATCCGAACTGAGAACGGTTTTATGAGATTAGCTCCACCTCGCGGTCTTGCAGCTCTTTGTACCGTCCATTGTAGCACGTGTGTAGCCCAGGTCATAAGGGGCATGATGATTTGACGTCATCCCCACCTTCCTCCGGTTTGTCACCGGCAGTCACCTTAGAGTGCCCAACTTAATGATGGCAACTAAGATCAAGGGTTGCGCTCGTTGCGGGACTTAACCCAACATCTCACGACACGAGCTGACGACAACCATGCACCACCTGTCACTCTGCTCCCGAAGGAGAAGCCCTATCTCTAGGGTTTTCAGAGGATGTCAAGACCTGGTAAGGTTCTTCGCGTTGCTTCGAATTAAACCACATGCTCCACCGCTTGTGCGGGCCCCCGTCAATTCCTTTGAGTTTCAGCCTTGCGGCCGTACTCCCCAGGCGGAGTGCTTAATGCGTTAACTTCAGCACTAAAGGGCGGAAACCCTCTAACACTTAGCACTCATCGTTTACGGCGTGGACTACCAGGGTATCTAATCCTGTTTGCTCCCCACGCTTTCGCGCCTCAGTGTCAGTTACAGACCAGAAAGTCGCCTTCGCCACTGGTGTTCCTCCATATCTCTACGCATTTCACCGCTACACATGGAATTCCACTTTCCTCTTCTGCACTCAAGTCTCCCAGTTTCCAATGACCCTCCACGGTTGAGCCGTGGGCTTTCACATCAGACTTAAGAAACCACCTGCGCGCGCTTTACGCCCAATAATTCCGGATAACGCTTGCCACCTACGTATTACCGCGGCTGCTGGCACGTAGTTAGCCGTGGCTTTCTGGTTAGGTACCGTCAAGGTGCCAGCTTATTCAACTAGCACTTGTTCTTCCCTAACAACAGAGTTTTACGACCCGAAAGCCTTCATCACTCACGCGGCGTTGCTCCGTCAGACTTTCGTCCATTGCGGAAGATTCCCTACTGCTGCCTCCCGTAGGAGTCTGGGCCGTGTCTCAGTCCCAGTGTGGCCGATCACCCTCTCAGGTCGGCTACGCATCGTTGCCTTGGTGAGCCGTTACCTCACCAACTAGCTAATGCGACGCGGGTCCATCCATAAGTGACAGCCGAAGCCGCCTTTCAATTTCGAACCATGCAGTTCAAAATGTTATCCGGTATTAGCCCCGGTTTCCCGGAGTTATCCCAGTCTTATGGGCAGGTTACCCACGTGTTACTCACCCGTCCGCCGCTAACTTCTTGAGAGCAAGCTCTCAATCTATTCGCTCGACTTGCATGTATTAGGCACGCCGCCAGCGTTCATCCTGAGCCAGGATCAAACTCTCCAATAAAGTTAGTTTGTCTAGCATCTAAAAATAAAAATTGACGTTTCACGTTGTTTGTTTCGTTCAGTTTTCAAAGAACTACTTAGTCGCTCATTTGCGACTTCCTTATGTTAACATCTTCATCTTTCAATGTCAACTAAGTTTTTCATTTTGTTTGTCGCTTGCGACGTTATTGTCATCGGCGACTTGTTCTATATTACACTTCATTTGTATAATCGTCAACATCTTTTTATAAAGATATTCAAGTTAATATTTTTATGCTCTTTTAACTAGACACGTCTCTATAGGATTTCATTATCGGAGCACGCTTTCTGCTTCTCTTTAATTTATTCTTCCAAACATATTCGAGTTAATTTGAGCTCTAGACTTAACTCGTGCGGACGTTTCCCTCCAACAAAACTAGCAACCTTATTTTAACAAATACTAGTATATAATTAGAGAGTTGTTGTACTATCAATAAAACTCTATTAGAAGCAGGTGAAAATATGAAAGATATACGTATCCTTTTAGCAGACGACGATAAAGAAATCCGAAATTTATTAAAAATATATTTAGAACGAGAATTATATATGGTAGACACTGCAATCAACGGCGAAGAAGCCTTGCATTTATTTAATCAAAATAACTATAACCTCGTTATATTAGATCTTATGATGCCCAAAATAGATGGAATCGAGGTATGTAAAAAGCTTAGATATAAAACTAACGTACCTATATTAATGCTCACCGCTAAAGATCACGAAATTGATAAAATTTTAGGCTTAAGCATTGGTGCTGATGATTACATTACAAAACCTTTCAGCATTCACGAAGTAATTGCACGAGTAAAAGCTCTTATGCGGCGTTTTTTAGTTCTTGGAAGTAGCAATACTGCTCAAGAAAAAACAACTTTATCTTTTAAAGGACTAACTTTCAATCTAAATACATACACAGTTCATACAAATAAAGAAGAAATTAACTTAACCGGAAAAGAACTGGAACTATTAAAATTCTTTACTTCAAACCCAGGACAAGTATTTACAAAAACACAGCTCTTCCAAAATGTGTGGGACGATAATTATATAGAAGATGACAATACCGTTATGGTACATATTCGAAAACTTAGAAAGAAAATAGAAATCGACCCTTCCAATCCAAAATTCATTCAGACTATATGGGGAATTGGTTATAAGTTTGTAGGTGAAAAGCTTGAAGACTGATAAAACCCTCTCCCTTATTACATTACAACTTATCATTTGTGGGATTTTAAACATACAAATGGAACCAAGATTAAAAATGTCTTTATTTATAATCCTTATCTTAATTACAATTTATCTCTTCTTTTCAAGAATACAATTCATTCAACATCGCAAGGCAATGGATACTAAATTAAGTCGTGTACTAAAAGGAAACTTACAAACGAGATTATTCACAAGCAATGACCACTCATTACATAATATCGTTTTTTCAATAAACGAGCTAATAGCTAAATTAGAGCAAGTTCAGATTGAAGCCAAAAGATCCGAGGAATCCAGAAAACAACTTTTGTCTAGTATCTCCCACGATATACGAACACCACTCACCTCCATCATCGGATATATAGATGCTTTAAAAGATGGGGTTGCTGTTTCTGAAATAGAAAAACAAGAATACCTTAAAATACTTTATATGAAATCAAATAACTTAAAGCACCTAGTTGATGAAATATTCAATATGGCGAAGCTAGACGCTAATGAATTTCCACTAAAAGAAGAAGAACTCGACTTTTCTGAAGTTACTAGAGAAGTTTTGATTGAATTTTTACCTGAGCTCTCAAAACATAACATCGAACTGCAAGTTCTCATACCAGAATCTACTTGCCCTATTATCGCAGACCATCTGAGCCTTATGCGGATTATGAGTAATTTAATGAAAAATGCCATTTATTACGGAAAGGATGGAAAAATAGTAGGAGTCGAACTACTAGAAACCGATAGAGAATATGAACTTCATATTTGGGACAAAGGCCCTGGTATTCCAAAGCATGATTTACAAAATGTGTTTGAGCGAATGTACCGAAGCGAACAATCAAGAAACTCCTCGTTTGGTGGTAGTGGTCTCGGGCTCTCTATTTCTAAAGCGCTCGTTGAGAGAAATGGTGGGCATATATGGGTTGAAAGCACTCCATGGAAACGAACTATTTTTGGCTTTTCTATTCCAAAACACAATACTTTTAAGAAATAGTTAAGAAATGATTAATATGCAGTTAAGCCTTCCTTTTTATGATGTAAGTAAGAACTTATAGAAAGCAGGTGTCTCCTATAAATACAATTATAAAAACGACTAACCTTACTAAAGTATATGGCAATCAAAAATCAGTAGATAATTTAAATATTAATGTTCAACAAGGGGAGATTTATGGCTTCATAGGCCGCAACGGTGCTGGTAAAACAACAACCATTCGTATGCTGCTTAGTCTTATAAAGCCTACAAGTGGAACGATTGAAATATTTGGAGAGAACTTATTCCAAAATCAAAAAGATATTTTAAGCAGAATTGGTTCTATAGTTGAAGTTCCAGGATTTTATGAAAACTTAACTGCAAAAGAAAACCTATTAATTAATGCAAAGATAATTGGGGTTCACAAAAAGAATGCTATCGAAGAAGCATTAGAAATAGTAGGCTTGCAGCATGAGACAAAAAAGTTAGTAGGAAAGTATTCTTTAGGAATGAAGCAACGCTTAGGAATTGCACGCGCTCTTCTCCATTATCCCGAGCTACTCATATTAGATGAACCAACTAACGGACTAGACCCTATTGGTATTAAAGAAATGCGAAAACTTATTCATTCTTTAGCTCAAGAAAGAAATATAACCATACTCATTTCTAGTCACATATTAGCCGAGGTAGAACAGTTAGTCGATCGTATCGGAATTATTCATGAAGGAAAGTTACTAGAAGAAGTTTCTCTTGATACGCTACGTAAAGCAAATCGTAAGTACATAGAGTTTCAAGTGAATAATGACAATAAAGCTGTGATGTTATTAGAAAATCATCTTCAAATTTTTGATTATGAAGTACACGATGAAGGGAATATTCGTATTTACTCTCATTTTGGACAACAAGGATACATAAATAGAACGTTAGTTCTCAATGGTATTGAAGTATTAAAAATGATGATAAGTGAAGATAGACTAGAAGATTATTTCACCAAGCTAGTTGGAGGTGGAACAATTGGTTAATCTACTCTATACAGAACTCTTAAAATTAAAACGCTCTAATATGTTTTTAATTAGCATTATTGGTGCTGGTGTCGCACCTTTCTTAGTTGTAGTAGCCTCTTATATACATATAAAAACAAAACAGCCAACTCCGACTATTTGGTTCCATCAATTATTCACTGATGTTAACTTATATACTACTTTAGTTATAGGATTCCCCTTATATGGAGTAGTGGTTGCATATTTGCTTACCCGCGAATATGCAGAAGATACACTAAAAAATTTACTAACTATCCCCGTGTCGCGCATTAGCTTTATTATAAGTAAATTCATCATTCTCTTTCTTTGGATCATGATGCTAACTTTAGTCGCTTGGACACTTACTTTAATATTAGGGCTATTGGGGAATTTCCCTGGTTTTAACATTGCTTTACTTTTAAGTTCTTTCCTAGAATTTTTAATATGTGGTGGACTTCTCTTTCTATTGTCTTCACCTATTGTACTACTAACTCTTGTCATGAAGAGCTATGTACCGCCCATTATATTAACAGTCATTATTACACTGACCAATCTTATGCTCGTAAACTCCAAGCATAAAGATTTATTTCCGTGGACCGCTACTCTAGATATCGCAAATAATGAATTACAACCGACATATCCACCAGAGTATTCTTATATCATCATTGCAGTAACAACAATTTCCGGATTTATTGCAACACTATTCTATTTTAAAAAAGTAGACATTCATTAATTTATAGGAGTGAAACTATGAGCGATATCATTATTGCCTTCATACTCGGTATTGTAGAAGGATTAGCTGAATTTTTACCTATATCTTCTACTGGCCACCTTATATTAGTCGGGCATTTATTAGACTTTGAAGGAGAAAGAGCAAAAACGTTTGAAATTGTTATTCAGCTAGGCGCAATTTTAGCTATTGCAATTTTATATCATAAACGTCTCGTTTCTCTATGTAATATTAAGCCTCTTCTACGGAAAGAGAAAAAATTCAACGCGTTTCATGTATTTCTTGGCGTATTTCCGGCAGTAGTGGCTGGTTTGCTACTACATGATATTATTAAAACATACTTATTTCAGCCATACACTGTTGTGATTGGACTTGTAGCAGGGGCAATTGTTATGATCTTTGCAGAAGTAAAAAAGAAAGAGGCAACCGCCTATTCACTGGACGATTTAACATACCGTCAAGCTTTAACAATTGGATTATTTCAGTGCTTAGCAGTATACCCTGGCTTCTCTAGAGCTGGCTCTACTATCTCTGGAGGTCTATTAGCAAAAGTAAATTATAAAACCGCATCCGAGTTCTCTTTTCTAATAGCTCTTCCTGTAATGGTTGGAGCTACAGGCTTAGACTTACTAAAAAGCTGGGAGTATTTAAGTGTCGATGACATCCCTATGTTTGCGGTAGGATTCATTACCTCTTTTACCGTAGCGATGCTAGCGGTAGTAACTTTTCTAAAGCTTTTAGAGAAGATAGGTTTAAAACCTTTTGCATACTATCGTATTTTGTTGGCTATCTTATTTACGCTTTTCGTATTACTATAGATTCATATAAGTCACATATCATTAAACTGATATTCAATTTTAGAATATCGGTTTTTTATCTATTTCAACTCTAGTACTACTCACTTCAATATGGCATAGTGATAATAAGCTACCATTAATAGTCTGAACGTTCTTTAAGTAACTATATCCTTTATCATAAAATGCAATTGGGAAATTAAAGATTCTATATATATACAGAACATATTTACAAACCATATTCATTCCACATAGTATCTTTTTAATTTGCAACACACTGATACAAATTTCAAATGAGCACAAAGACAGAATAAGTAAATAAATAAATTTCCTAGGAATTATAAAGCGACTAAATTTAATTAGAGTGAGGTGACGATAAAATGAATCAATTAGCACAGACATATTGGAATACTTATTGGGGAAACAATAAAAAACCAGAATCTGTTATAGCTTGGCAATTTGGAGATTCCCCTAATTATCTTGCACAACTAGTAATTGACGGTATTAAAACTGCTACATGCTCCGGTCACATTTTTTATGAATTAGAAAATGAACCGCTACCGACCACTAATGATTATAGTATTATACTTAATAGTAATGATGAACCTGTAGCTATTATTAAGATAATAGAAGTAACTGTAACACCAATGAATGAAGTAAGCGAAGAATTCGCTATCGCTGAAGGCGAAGGAGATCGTACTTATAATTACTGGAGAGACACCCATGTTCGTTTTTTTACAAAGGAACTAAATGAGCTTGGTCTTAATTTCTCTGAAGATATGTTACTCGTCTGTGAGCGTTTTGAACTTGTTGATGTGAACAATAAAGTGAAATTATAAAAAACTGAGATTTACCACCCATTCTTATTTTTATAAAACACAAAAAAGACAAGTCATTCTGACTTGTCTTAAAGTTGCTTGGCGACGTCCTACTCTCACAGGGACAAGGTCCCAACTACCATCGGCGCTAGAGAGCTTAACTTCCGTGTTCGGTATGGGAACGGGTGTGACCTCTCTGCCATCATCACCAAACTATGAAGGCATATTCCTTCAAAACTAGATAACATTTGCTACATATTATATGGTTAAGTCCTCGATCTATTAGTATTCGTCAGCTCCACATGTCACCATGCTTCCACCTCGAACCTATCAACCTGATCATCTTTCAGGGATCTTACTAGCTTACGCTATGGGAAATCTCATCTTGAGGGGGGCTTCATGCTTAGATGCTTTCAGCACTTATCCCTTCCGCACATAGCTACCCAGCTATGCCCTTGGCAGAACAACTGGTACACCAGCGGTGCGTCCATCCCGGTCCTCTCGTACTAAGGACAGCTCCTCTCAAATTTCCTACGCCCACGACGGATAGGGACCGAACTGTCTCACGACGTTCTGAACCCAGCTCGCGTACCGCTTTAATGGGCGAACAGCCCAACCCTTGGGACCGACTACAGCCCCAGGATGCGATGAGCCGACATCGAGGTGCCAAACCTCCCCGTCGATGTGGACTCTTGGGGGAGATAAGCCTGTTATCCCCGGGGTAGCTTTTATCCGTTGAGCGATGGCCCTTCCATGCGGAACCACCGGATCACTAAGCCCGACTTTCGTCCCTGCTCGACTTGTAGGTCTCGCAGTCAAGCTCCCTTATGCCTTTGCACTCTACGAATGATTTCCAACCATTCTGAGGGAACCTTTGGGCGCCTCCGTTACACTTTAGGAGGCGACCGCCCCAGTCAAACTGCCCACCTGACACTGTCTCCCGGGTCGATAAGACCCGTAGGTTAGAATTTCAATACAGTCAGGGCGGTATCCCACCAGCGCCTCCACCGAAGCTAGCGCTCCGGTTTCAATGGCTCCCGCCTATCCTGTACAAACTGTACCAAAATTCAATATCAGGCTACAGTAAAGCTCCACGGGGTCTTTCCGTCCTGTCGCGGGTAACCTGCATCTTCACAGGTACTATAATTTCACCGAGTCTCTGGTTGAGACAGTGCCCAAATCGTTACACCTTTCGTGCGGGTCGGAACTTACCCGACAAGGAATTTCGCTACCTTAGGACCGTTATAGTTACGGCCGCCGTTTACTGGGGCTTCAGTTCAGAGCTTCGCTTACGCTAACCCCTCTCCTTAACCTTCCAGCACCGGGCAGGTGTCACCCCCTATACTTCGCCTTACGGCTTCGCAGAGAGCTGTGTTTTTGCTAAACAGTCGCTTGGGCCTATTCACTGCGGCTTTCCGTTAAGAAAGCACCCCTTCTCCCGAAGTTACGGGGTCATTTTGCCGAGTTCCTTAACCAGAGTTCTCTCGCACACCTTAGGATTCTCTCCTCGCCTACCTGTGTCGGTTTGCGGTACAGGCACCTTTTATCTCGCTAGAAGCTTTTCTTGGCAGCGGGGAATCAAAGACTTCGCTCCATAAGGAGCTTCCCCATCACAGCTCAGCCTTTACGATAAGCGGATTTGCCTACTTATCAGCCTAACTGCTTGGACGTGCACAACCAATCGCACGCTTCTTCTATCCTTCTGCGTCCCTCCATTGCTCAAACGATAAAGAGGTGGTACAGGAATATCAACCTGTTGTCCATCGCCTACGCCTGTCGGCCTCGGCTTAGGTCCTGACTAACCCTGAGCGGACGAGCCTTCCTCAGGAAACCTTAGGCATTCGGTGGACGGGATTCTCACCCGTCTTTCGCTACTCATACCGGCATTCTCACTTCTAAGCGCTCCACCAGTCCTTCCGGTCTGACTTCACTGCACTTAGAACGCTCCCCTACCACTGATACCATTGGTATCAATTCGCAGCTTCGGTGGTGTATTTAGCCCCGGTACATTTTCGGCGCAGAGTCACTCGACTAGTGAGCTATTACGCACTCTTTAAATGGTGGCTGCTTCTAAGCCAACATCCTAGTTGTCTAAGCAACTCCACATCCTTTTCCACTTAATACACACTTTGGGACCTTAGCTGGCGATCTGGGCTGTTTCCCTCTTGACTACGGATCTTATCACTCGCAGTCTGACTCCTAAGGATAAGTCATTGGCATTCGGAGTTTGACTGAATTCGGTAATCCGATGAGGACCCCTAGTTCAATCAGTGCTCTACCTCCAAGACTCTTACACTTAAGGCTAGCCCTAAAGCTATTTCGGGGAGAACCAGCTATCTCCAGGTTCGATTGGAATTTCTCCGCTACCCACACCTCATCCCCGCACTTTTCAACGTGCGTGGGTTCGGGCCTCCATTCAGTGTTACCTGAACTTCACCCTGGACATGGGTAGATCACCTGGTTTCGGGTCTACGACCACGTACTAAACGCCCTATTCAGACTCGCTTTCGCTGCGGCTCCGCCTCTTCAGCTTAACCTCGCACGGGATCGTAACTCGCCGGTTCATTCTACAAAAGGCACGCCATCACCCATTAACGGGCTCTGACTATTTGTAGGCACACGGTTTCAGGATCTCTTTCACTCCCCTTCCGGGGTGCTTTTCACCTTTCCCTCACGGTACTGGTTCACTATCGATCACTAGGGAGTATTTAGCCTTGGGAGATGGTCCTCCCAGATTCCGACGGAATTTCACGTGTTCCGCCGTACTCAGGATACATTCAAGAGAGAACGAAGTTTCGACTACGGGGTTGTTACCCTCTACGACGGACCTTTCCAGGTCGCTTCGTCTACCTCGTTCCTTTGTAACTCCGTATAGAATGTCCTACAACCCCAAGAGGCAAGCCTCTTGGTTTGGGCTATGTTCCGTTTCGCTCGCCGCTACTCAGGAAATCGCATTTGCTTTCTCTTCCTCCAGGTACTTAGATGTTTCAGTTCCCTGGGTCTGTCTTCCATACCCTATGTATTCAGGTAAGGATACCATACCATTACGTATAGTGGGTTTCCCCATTCGGAAATCTTCGGATCAAAGCTTACTTACAGCTCCCCGAAGCATATCGGCGTTAGTCCCGTCCTTCATCGACTCCTAGTGTCAAGGCATCCACCGTGCGCCCTTTCTAACTTAACCAAACTAAAATTAAAAAAATATGAGCTACACTGTTATCTAGTTTTCAAAGAACATACATTTATATATGAGAGATAGTTCTCTCAAAACTGAACAAAACGAAACACGGAAACTTATATTGATGAACAGCGTTCATCAATTCTCCATAGAAAGGAGGTGATCCAGCCGCACCTTCCGATACGGCTACCTTGTTACGACTTCACCCCAATCATCTGTCCCACCTTAGGCGGCTGGCTCCAAAAAGGTTACCCCACCGACTTCGGGTGTTACAAACTCTCGTGGTGTGACGGGCGGTGTGTACAAGGCCCGGGAACGTATTCACCGCGGCATGCTGATCCGCGATTACTAGCGATTCCAGCTTCATGTAGGCGAGTTGCAGCCTACAATCCGAACTGAGAACGGTTTTATGAGATTAGCTCCACCTCGCGGTCTTGCAGCTCTTTGTACCGTCCATTGTAGCACGTGTGTAGCCCAGGTCATAAGGGGCATGATGATTTGACGTCATCCCCACCTTCCTCCGGTTTGTCACCGGCAGTCACCTTAGAGTGCCCAACTTAATGATGGCAACTAAGATCAAGGGTTGCGCTCGTTGCGGGACTTAACCCAACATCTCACGACACGAGCTGACGACAACCATGCACCACCTGTCACTCTGCTCCCGAAGGAGAAGCCCTATCTCTAGGGTTTTCAGAGGATGTCAAGACCTGGTAAGGTTCTTCGCGTTGCTTCGAATTAAACCACATGCTCCACCGCTTGTGCGGGCCCCCGTCAATTCCTTTGAGTTTCAGCCTTGCGGCCGTACTCCCCAGGCGGAGTGCTTAATGCGTTAACTTCAGCACTAAAGGGCGGAAACCCTCTAACACTTAGCACTCATCGTTTACGGCGTGGACTACCAGGGTATCTAATCCTGTTTGCTCCCCACGCTTTCGCGCCTCAGTGTCAGTTACAGACCAGAAAGTCGCCTTCGCCACTGGTGTTCCTCCATATCTCTACGCATTTCACCGCTACACATGGAATTCCACTTTCCTCTTCTGCACTCAAGTCTCCCAGTTTCCAATGACCCTCCACGGTTGAGCCGTGGGCTTTCACATCAGACTTAAGAAACCACCTGCGCGCGCTTTACGCCCAATAATTCCGGATAACGCTTGCCACCTACGTATTACCGCGGCTGCTGGCACGTAGTTAGCCGTGGCTTTCTGGTTAGGTACCGTCAAGGTGCCAGCTTATTCAACTAGCACTTGTTCTTCCCTAACAACAGAGTTTTACGACCCGAAAGCCTTCATCACTCACGCGGCGTTGCTCCGTCAGACTTTCGTCCATTGCGGAAGATTCCCTACTGCTGCCTCCCGTAGGAGTCTGGGCCGTGTCTCAGTCCCAGTGTGGCCGATCACCCTCTCAGGTCGGCTACGCATCGTTGCCTTGGTGAGCCGTTACCTCACCAACTAGCTAATGCGACGCGGGTCCATCCATAAGTGACAGCCGAAGCCGCCTTTCAATTTCGAACCATGCAGTTCAAAATGTTATCCGGTATTAGCCCCGGTTTCCCGGAGTTATCCCAGTCTTATGGGCAGGTTACCCACGTGTTACTCACCCGTCCGCCGCTAACTTCTTGAGAGCAAGCTCTCAATCCATTCGCTCGACTTGCATGTATTAGGCACGCCGCCAGCGTTCATCCTGAGCCAGGATCAAACTCTCCAATAAAGTTAGTTTGTCTAGCATCTAAAAATAAAAATTGACGTTTCACGTTGTTTGTTTCGTTCAGTTTTCAAAGAACTACTTAGTCGCTCATTTGCGACTTCCTTATGTTAACATCTTCATCTTTCAATGTCAACTAAGTTTTTCATTTTGTTTGTCGCTTGCGACGTTATTGTCATCGGCGACTTGTTCTATATTACACTTCATTTGTATAATCGTCAACATCTTTTTATAAAGATATTCAAGTTAATATTTTTATGCTCTTTTAACTAGATACGCCTCTCCAAGGATTCATTACCGAAAAGCTACCTTCTGCTTCTATTTAACCTATTCTTCCAAAATATATTCAAGTTAATTTAAACCCTAGACTTAATTTGTACAGAAGTTTTTACCTAGCGAAACTAACAATCTTATTTTAATAAATATTAATACCTCTTTGTTTATCACACCCTCTATTAGAAACGATTGAAGATATACGTATTCTTATAACAGACAACGATACAAAAATCCATAATACACTCATATACTACTCTAGTTATAGAGTCCCAAGTTCTACTTATATGAAGTAATAGTTGCTTATCTGTTTACTCGTAAATATATAGAAGCACACTAATATATTTATTAACTATCCCTTTTTCACTGAAATATCAGCCTTATATCTCCTTCATCTTTAGTATCATCTATTTCCATACAGCTATATTCTCTTAATAAACATTTAAGATATGCTCAAGGTTTGAATTGATTAATAGCATTTCCTTTTTAAACACATATACTGGATTAAAAATACGTACCTCAATTGATCAAGTGCACCGAACAAACATATACAGAACACCCGTTCCTTTCATTACTTCACTTTTTATATAACATTAATAGATCTTTATCCTATACCTATATTTACGTTTTACCGCTAAAAGAGCGAATCATTTCACTAACAAAGCATTTAGTTTTATTTCTAGTATATATCCACCTTTTGAAATGCATATAGAATCATAAATTCCTTTTTTTCTATCTAAACCCCTAAGAATACACAACCATACAAAAAAAAAAACAATTCTACAACAAGGTATACGACGGCTGCACAATTATAAATCATAATCCCCTCAATACCTACAGAGGTGCTGTCCGCCTTTAACGCAAATATATACTAAAAAAATTTCAATATGAAATGGGCCGGAATTTCTATTCTAAGAAAAATCCGGCTCTTATTTTTAGGCAACAACCAACATCATTTTTACATTTAGTATTAAATGTCTATTCAATATTCTCTACTCTGGTAAAGGTGAATGTATCATATCTGTCACTGCATAATATAGATTTTCTGGATGTTCGGCTATCCGATGACATAAATATAAATACCGTTATTTTCCACGAGTCAAATATACTCTAGCGTTATGTCCTTTGTTTTTCAAATCTCTTAACATATCCGGACGAATTCCATATAACATTTCTATTTCTACATTAGGGTGACTAAAATATTGACGTTGCTCCATCTCTTTAATAAGAATTTCATCATGTGTAGCTATAGATACAGGGTGATGGTTTTCAGCTAGTTTTTCTACAATTTGAAGATACTGTTGATTTAAATCAGTTGATCTAGGCATAGCAATATCCGGAACTTCTTGATAGGCACCTTTTACAACTCTTATTTTTCCTGGATAATGAAGGAGTTCTTGAATATCATTGTTTGAGCGGTATAAATGTGCCTGTATTGTTATCCCTACATTATGATATTGCTCAGTTACCTTTTTATAAATGGAAAGAATGTCCGCTGCTTTAGATGATTCTTCCATACTTATCATAAGGGTAGTTCCATGTACTTTCGCCTTCTCTGCCAACTCCATTAAATGAATATAAGATATTTCTGGATCTATAGACAATCCAATATGAGATAAATCAAGTGATACTGTTTGTTTCATAGATAGAGTACCTATGTCCCCAATAAGATTCAAAAACTCATTTTTTGCTTTATAACATCCCTCTATATCAAGAGTATTTTCCCCTATGTATTCTAGTGAAGTATGATAACCTTTTGTAATTAGTTCTTTTGCCGTCCCAATCCCCTCATGTCTCGTTTCTCCGGTGACAAAGCGTTTCGCAGCTTGTAACAATAACGTATAGAGTTCATTGGATTGTTGAACATATGCTTTTATATGTTCATTCCGTTTTACATACACCTTCTTTAAATCAGCTTATCCTTTCTAAATTTATTGCTGAAGATTATTTGGAACGGCATATTATGAAGATGAAAAAAATCTATAAAAATCGAAGAGACTTCCTTATCCAGCAATTAAAATCAACATTCTCAAATACAATCAATATTTTCGGTTATTTTACAGTATTACATCTGATTGTTGAATTCAATCAAGTTCAATTCACAAAAGAATTACTTGAGAAAATCCAACAACTCGGAGTGAAAGTATATCCTGTGGAAGATCACGCCATTGAAAAAGGAAAACATTACAATCGAATTATTATAGGGTATGGACATTTAACAACTGCAGAAATAAAAGAGGGTGTGAGTAGGCTCCAGAGGGTAATACTTCGTATATATATTCTTGTTAGCAAATAGACTTTAAAGCTTAGTCATATTTTTCTGAAGGTATGCTACTTAAATGTGAAATTCTAATAAAATAAAGTTGTTTCTTGCTAGATAAACTTACTCATAGAGCTTACATTAATTACAAGTTTATTTTACAAAACACAAAAAAGACAAGTCATTCTGACTTGTCTTAAAGTTGCTTGGCGACGTCCTACTCTCACAGGGACAAGGTCCCAACTACCATCGGCGCTAGAGAGCTTAACTTCCGTGTTCGGTATGGAAACGGGTGTGACCTCTCTGCCATCATCACCAAACTATGAAGGCATATTCCTTCAAAACTAGATAACATTTGCTACATATTATATGGTTAAGTCCTCGATCTATTAGTATTCGTCAGCTCCACATGTCACCATGCTTCCACCTCGAACCTATCAACCTGATCATCTTTCAGGGATCTTACTAGCTTACGCTATGGGAAATCTCATCTTGAGGGGGGCTTCATGCTTAGATGCTTTCAGCACTTATCCCTTCCGCACATAGCTACCCAGCTATGCCCTTGGCAGAACAACTGGTACACCAGCGGTGCGTCCATCCCGGTCCTCTCGTACTAAGGACAGCTCCTCTCAAATTTCCTACGCCCACGACGGATAGGGACCGAACTGTCTCACGACGTTCTGAACCCAGCTCGCGTACCGCTTTAATGGGCGAACAGCCCAACCCTTGGGACCGACTACAGCCCCAGGATGCGATGAGCCGACATCGAGGTGCCAAACCTCCCCGTCGATGTGGACTCTTGGGGGAGATAAGCCTGTTATCCCCGGGGTAGCTTTTATCCGTTGAGCGATGGCCCTTCCATGCGGAACCACCGGATCACTAAGCCCGACTTTCGTCCCTGCTCGACTTGTAGGTCTCGCAGTCAAGCTCCCTTATGCCTTTGCACTCTACGAATGATTTCCAACCATTCTGAGGGAACCTTTGGGCGCCTCCGTTACACTTTAGGAGGCGACCGCCCCAGTCAAACTGCCCACCTGACACTGTCTCCCGGGTCGATAAGACCCGTAGGTTAGAATTTCAATACAGTCAGGGCGGTATCCCACCAGCGCCTCCACCGAAGCTAGCGCTCCGGTTTCAATGGCTCCCGCCTATCCTGTACAAACTGTACCAAAATTCAATATCAGGCTACAGTAAAGCTCCACGGGGTCTTTCCGTCCTGTCGCGGGTAACCTGCATCTTCACAGGTACTATAATTTCACCGAGTCTCTGGTTGAGACAGTGCCCAAATCGTTACACCTTTCGTGCGGGTCGGAACTTACCCGACAAGGAATTTCGCTACCTTAGGACCGTTATAGTTACGGCCGCCGTTTACTGGGGCTTCAGTTCAGAGCTTCGCTTACGCTAACCCCTCTCCTTAACCTTCCAGCACCGGGCAGGTGTCACCCCCTATACTTCGCCTTACGGCTTCGCAGAGAGCTGTGTTTTTGCTAAACAGTCGCTTGGGCCTATTCACTGCGGCTTTCCGTTAAGAAAGCACCCCTTCTCCCGAAGTTACGGGGTCATTTTGCCGAGTTCCTTAACCAGAGTTCTCTCGCACACCTTAGGATTCTCTCCTCGCCTACCTGTGTCGGTTTGCGGTACAGGCACCTTTTATCTCGCTAGAAGCTTTTCTTGGCAGCGGGGAATCAAAGACTTCGCTCCATAAGGAGCTTCCCCATCACAGCTCAGCCTTTACGATAAGCGGATTTGCCTACTTATCAGCCTAACTGCTTGGACGTGCACAACCAATCGCACGCTTCTTCTATCCTTCTGCGTCCCTCCATTGCTCAAACGATAAAGAGGTGGTACAGGAATATCAACCTGTTGTCCATCGCCTACGCCTGTCGGCCTCGGCTTAGGTCCTGACTAACCCTGAGCGGACGAGCCTTCCTCAGGAAACCTTAGGCATTCGGTGGACGGGATTCTCACCCGTCTTTCGCTACTCATACCGGCATTCTCACTTCTAAGCGCTCCACCAGTCCTTCCGGTCTGACTTCACTGCACTTAGAACGCTCCCCTACCACTGATACCATTGGTATCAATTCGCAGCTTCGGTGGTGTATTTAGCCCCGGTACATTTTCGGCGCAGAGTCACTCGACTAGTGAGCTATTACGCACTCTTTAAATGGTGGCTGCTTCTAAGCCAACATCCTAGTTGTCTAAGCAACTCCAC